>QZIK01000058.1 GCA_003599015.1 Desulfobacteraceae bacterium
TATAAATTAATATAATTTAAATATATTAACTATATTCTAAAACTTGGAGGAATTTAAATGGGACGTTTATTTAAACTTATTATATGTCTCTTTCTGATCTCCAGTGCAACAGCATGCTCTTCAAATGAGGAGAAAAAATTAGCCCATTTTGAGAAGGGGAAGACTTATTTCGAAAAACAGGAATTCCAGAGCGCGAGGCTAGAATACAAGAATGCCATAAAGCTTGATCCTAAATTTTCTGATGCCTACTGGCAGCTGGCTGAAACCAGCATGAAACTTAACGACCCCAAAGAAGCATTCGGGGCTTACAGCATGGTGGTAATGCTTAACCCTGACAACCTTGAGGCACAAATCAAAGTGGCCACATTCCTTCTCCTTGGGCGCAAGATAGAGCAGGCAAGGGAAAAGGTGGAACTCGTACTTGGGAAGGATCCGAATAACTCAAAGGCACTACTTCTCAAGGCAGCCATCCTGAGCCAGGAAAGCAACCTTGATGAAGCGCAGGCTATATTTGAGCAACTCCTTACGGCAAATCCAAACGAGGCCAACGCAGCCCTTGGCCTTTCAAGGGTACACATGGCAAGGGGAGCTTTCGACGATGCGCAGAAGGTGCTGAAGTCCGCCATTGAAAAGGACCCAAAGGATCTTCAACTGCAGATGGCTCTATTTGGTATGTATTATCAAAAAAAAGATTTTGAGTCTGCTGAAAAAGTTCTCCTCGGGCTTCTCTCATACAATCCGGAAAATGTGGATCTGTTTCTGGTCCTGGGAAACTTCTACGCAGGGCGCAAACAGAATGAGCAGGCCGAGGACGCATTCAAAAAGGCAATTGCAGCAAGCAAAAAAGGTATAAGACCACACATGGCAGCTGCGGCCTTTTACTCATCCATGGGCAGGAAAAGCGAGGCTGAAGCAACATACAAAGAGGCATTGGCCATTGAACCTGAAAACATTGGAATTATGGAAGTAATGGCTCGTTTTTACCTGGAGAATCAAAAAACCGAGCAGGCTGAAGCACATATCAAAAAAATACTTCAAAAGGAACCCAAATCCGTTTCAGCCAGAATGCTGCTTGGAGAAATAGCGGTTTCCAGGCGCGACTTTGACGGAGCCCTAGAGATATTCAACGGAATTCTAAAAGATGATCCCGCTTCGTCCCCTGCAAACTATTTCATGGGTGTTATTCAATTCACCAAGGGTGATCTTTCCGGCGCAAAAGGTTCCGTCGAAATTGCACTGAAGTCCAACCCGGGCTTTTTAAAGGCCAGAATCCTTTTGGCGGATATTTACCTGGGAACAGGAAACTACGAGTCGGCACAAAAAGAGATTCAGTCAGTACTTATGAATCTTCCGCAGGATTATCAGGCCAATATGATCGCAGGGCTTGCTTACCTTCATCAGGGGAATCTCGAAAAGGCAAGGGTAGCCTTTGAAGCCACAACCAGGATAAACCCCAACAGTCCATCCGGCTATTATCGTCTTGGGATAATACAGCGACATCAAAAAGACTATGAAAACGCAATGTCCAATTTCGAGAAAGCCATTGCCATAAACCCTAATCTTTTGGATGTGTTCTCGGAGATAATAGCAACCCATGTGGCAAAAAATGAGCATGACAAGGCACTATCGAGATGTGACGACAAGCTTAAGGAATTGGGAAAAAATAACCCGGCCCTAGCCATCCTTTATAATCTCAAAGGGGAGGTCTATGTGGCCAAGAACGATCTTGCCAATGCTGAAAAGATTTTTCAAACCGCCCTTGAAAAAAATCCTGAGTATCTTCTACCCTACTATTCACTGGCTGGCATATATTTAAGGGAGAGCAAGATAGACAAGGCTATTGACCAGTATCAGGCCGCCCTTGGGAAAAAGCCTGATGATCATGTTATACATATGTTGCTGGGTACTGTATATGAGATGAAAAAAAAGTACGCTGAATCTGAAAAGCATTACCGGGAGGCCATCAGGATAAGGCCTGATTTTGCTCCGGCAGCCAATAACCTTGCTTACCTTCTGGCATCTCAGGACAAGGAACTAGATTTTGCCTTGACACTGGCCAAGATAGCAAAAGAAAAACTCCCTGAAGACCCTGCTGTTATGGATACCCTCGGGTGGGTCTACCTTAAAAAAGGCATATACGACAGGGCGATTATGGAGCTTTCAGCAAGCGTAGCCAAACTTCCCAAAAATGCTGTGGTGCGATATCATTTGGGGTTGGCCTATAATGGAAACGGAGATTCTACACTGGCAAAGGAAGAACTTGAAAAGGCACTTCAACTTGAACCTGGATTTGAAGGGGCCTCCGACGCAAAACGAATCCTTTCTGAGTTGTAAGGAAGCGAAAGGAAAATAAAAGATGTTGGAAGATCATGGCTCAGCTTAAGGATTATCAGAAAATTATATTGTCAGAAATTAGTAAGATGGCAAAAGACAAGATTTTGCCCATGGCCGGAACTATGGACAAGGAAGGCAAATTCAACCTGGATTCTGCTAAGCTTTTAGGTGAAATGGGCCTTTTGCAGATCTTTCTTCCGCCTGAATACGGAGGTCTTGAGGAGGACCAATGCTTGATGTTCTGCCTTTGCATTGAAGAGGTGGCAAAGGCTTGCGCTTCCTCTGCCTTAACCATAATCATACAGGCAGTGGGCTCGTTCCCCATAATAGAGGCAGGCTCTTCAGAGCAGAAAGACACATATTTCCCCCGTCTTGCTTCCGGTAAAGAGCTGGTGGCATACCTTGTAACAGAACCCCATGCCGGTTCAGATGTAGCCGCAATAAAAACAAAGTCTGTCAGAAAGGGAGACAACTACCTCCTGAGCGGAAGGAAATGCTTTGCCACGAATGGAGGAGTGGCGAGTATTTCAACGGTCCTTTGCCTTACAGGAGAAAAAGAGCTGAGCTTTTTTGTACTTGATATGAACGCCAACGGAGTGTTTCTTGGCAAAGAAGAGGATAAACTCGGATTTCGAGCAAGCAATACCCAGGAGGTGATCCTGGAGGATGTTCTCATTTCAGAGAAAAACCTTTTGGGGAAAAAGGGAGAAGGGTTCGTGATAGCAATGAAGGATTTTGATATGTCAAGACCCGGAGTAGCGGCCCTTTCCCTTGGTATTGCAGAGTCATCCGTGGAAGCAGCCATTGAATATGCATGTCAGAGGCATACTTTTGGAAAGCCCCTCATCAGGCACCAGGCCATTGAATTCATGATAGCCGACGCCCTTACCCATATTGAAGCAGGACGAGGCTTGATGATTGAGGCTGCAAGAACCTGGGACAAGAAACTTAAGAACACCAAGCTGGCCTCGATGGCTAAATACTTCTGCAGCGATGCTGCAATGCGTATCACCACGGATGCTGTTCAGATCCTTGGAGGTTATGGATATTGCAAGGACTTTCATGTTGAAAGAATGTTCCGGGACGCCAAGCTAACACAGATTTTTGAGGGGGCCAACCAGATCCAGCGCATGGTCGTGGGAAGGGAGGCGCTCAAAGAAAGAGGATTTTTGCTTTAAAAAAACTGCACATAAACACATATGATTTGGCTGTCAACAAGCTTTCATAAAACTGTAAAATAAGAAAAAAAGACTTTTTGATATTATAAAATGCATGGAATGTTTTTAAAACTTGCATTTACTTTTTGGATCGCTACCGTTTATATCTGCTGCAGCCCTTTAAGCTGGGATATTGCTGAAGCCGAGGAAATTCTCCTTGGCCCCGCTCCCATCATCAATCAGTCACCCACTCTCATCCCTTTTCTTCAGGCGTCTCCAGACAAGGCGGAGATTATACCCTGGGGACGATATGCAATGAGACTCTCCATTGCCATTACTAACACACTTCTTAGTGAAAATTCGCAGGATTATTCAGGCGTTATTGATATGGAAACCTTTAGAACATCCCTTGACCTTAAAGTTGGAGTGCTCTCAGGTCTCGAGATTGGCTTTTCCATGCCTTTGTCTTACAGCTATTCGGGTATAATGGATGAAGCTATTCTTGACGTGGAAAAATCCTTTGGAAATCCTAGAATTGTAAGGGAAGATCAAACGCCTGGCAGATATGAATACCATCTTGAGAAAAACGGCAAGACCTTCCTTGGAGGCAAAAAGACAAGCTCTGGACTCGGGGATCTTGTCATCACTGCAAAGGGGAAACTTTTTGATGAAGGACGACTGGTCCCATGCGTCAGCACAAGGTTCAGCTTTAAAATTCCTTCAGGGAACACGGAAAGAGCTCTAAGCAGCGGCAAAGCCGATGCTGGACTCGGACTGCTCTTACAGAAGCGGATAAACAAACTTACTGCTTATTTAAATGGAGATATTATATTTCCCGGCGAGCCCTTTAATGAGTTTAATATTTCGGTCCACAACTTTTATATATTTATGCTCGGCATAGAATATAGTATAAATTCGAGGCTTTCCCTCATATGCCAGGGAAGGTACACCTCGCGACCCTTCAGGAACGCAGCCCTTGCCATGCTTGACAGGAGAATACATGACCTGACATTGGGATTCAACTATGTAAGAGATAGTGGCCTGTTTATTCAAGGCGGAGGAGTTGAAGACTTCCGTGACTCAACCGAAGCAGGCGCAGATATAACATTCTTCCTTAATATTGGAAAATTTTTCTAGACTCTTAACCAAAACTGCCCCGCGAATAAAAAAGGTTGTTTTCCCCTCTTTATTCATCGGTACACGGCTCTATGGCAGTCCCAAAAACTTTTTTCTATCAGGCGTGGGTATACCCGTTTTCCTGTCCCAGCCCTCCTCATCGTAGTAGTCTTCTATCATCAATTCTGCATCGCTATGACTTATGGGCTTATCTGTTAAATAATCCTTGAAACCGGGGGTATCGAACCAACCTCCTGGCGGTGAATCATCATTTCTGGTAAAGCCCTCACGAACATTTGCCATTCTGAGAAGTGTCCAGGCACGGTCAGCCCTCCTCCTGAGAGATTCCAGGTCCGTGTCTATGCCCGTTACTGCTTCATAGAGCCTTGAGCAGAGCAAGGCATCATAAAACCGGTTCACCTGCGCCCTGGCGCAAATACCAAGAGATCCCAGCATGGAAAACCAGGCATGGGAATAGCGGAGAAGTCTTCCCATTCTAATCCCTTGGTTTCCCCCTACTTGTGCTTTGAAAGAAGGAAGTATCCTCTTTATTGCCTCCTCAGGCACTCCCATCCGCACAAGATGCCGAGGGAATACGCTCAGTGGCCGCCTGGCAAAATACGTAGGGGACCCGCTTGCACCGACATGAGGTCCCCTTGGATCCAGGGTCTGCCCGAGTTCCATGGTGCCGAAAAGATCCCAGGGCACTGCAGCACCCGGACCGGCGTACGGGTGCATGCCCTTTACCAAAGGAGGCGCACAATCCCTTGCCGCATTACCGAATTCCTCAAAAATTCCCTTGAAACCTCCTGCAAGTATTCCACCGATTCCCTCTCGTTTAACAATCTTCTCTGCCCATGTCTCCATGGATGTCAGGGAATCAAGAACAATATCCGGCGAGCACTCGCCTTTTCCTAGCAAGCCCTTATGTGCCAATGTCCTGGCCATTCCCATGATCCCGAAAAACTCAAACATGTCCAACCCGCAGCGGTCAAGGGTAGAAGCACATCTAACAGCCTCCCTGTAATCCTTGAACCCATACCTGAGGGGTGTTAAAAGATTCATTATGGAACTTGTGTGAGCAGTAAGCCCTGCAAACTCCCCATCGGGGATCTCAGCAATCTCTTTGCACCCTACCGGACACGAAACGCAGGATATCCGCCGTTTCTTTATTCTGTAATAGGTTTCCACCGGTATCATTGGGAATGATTTTAAAATACCAAGATCCTGCCATTCCTTCAGATATGGGTAGTCTCTTATGCCTGCAAGAAGTCCCCCTATTATGTGCCGGTATTGTTTCCTGTGAGTCACCTCTAATCCGCCATTACCCCTTACCAAGATGGCCTTGAGGTTCTTAGATCCCATTACTGCTCCAAACCCGCCCCTTCCGAGAGTGGCAAGCCGGTTAATGAAGGCCATGGAGAATGGGATCATTGCCTCCCCTGCCCTTCCAATAGAGAGCACGCCCGAGGGCCAGGGAATCATTTGCCAAAGGGATTCACAGGTTTCAACTACGTCTTTTCCCCAAATATGGGCGGCATCTCTTATCTCTATTCGATCATCCTCTATAACAATGTAAACAGGCGCGTCGGATCTGCCCTCAATTATGATATGGTCATATCCTGACGCCTTGAGCTGTGCTCCAAATGTAACACCGCCGGCACCGCACCAACCTATTGTACCGCTTGCCGGCAGTTTGGTTACAGCGTAAATCCTTGATGCAGAAGGTACGTTTGTCCCCACAAACGGGCCTGCCCCCAGGACGATTGGGTTATCAGGTGAAAGAGCCCCCGTTCCGGGCTTTATAATATCGTATGCCAGTTTGATGCAAAGGCCCAGACCTCCCGCAAATTTCTCAGCCATCGCAACATCAAGAGACCTTGCGGCAACTTCTTTTTTTGCCAGGTCAACGTAAAGTATTTTTCCGGCAAATCCTCCCGGTTTCATCCTTTGGTCTCCTTGGCTTTCTTTTCAATGGCGTCATAGAAACAATGATCAGCGCAGATGCCGCATTCCCGGCATTCATCGTTGAATTCTATCTGGAAACCGTCGCCCTTTGTCGTTATCTGAATTTTTGCCTTTACCGGAGCAAAGAGCTTGGTATAAACCTCGCTGCATGCAAGCTCACACCTTAGACAGCCGGTGCATCTCTTTTCATTTTTTTGGATGATATATTCGTCCATTGCCATCGCCAGATTAGAGGTCGCATCCCGGCTCTGTTGTGACCTACTTATTAACGTTTTCTTCCAACATTCTGTCAGAATACATTCCGTGGCCGTAAAGCCGTCCCCATGTGCCATCAGATCTTTGATCCTTGGCCACATACATCGTATGGAGAAACACATCTCCTCCCACCCTGGCTGCTATCTGAGCCGTAACCGCCCTGGTGACCCTGTACCGTACTGCTGTCTTGGTTGTATCCGTATGCTCGAGGACCCTTTCTTCCTTCCAGTCGTCACTGATAACAGTTGTCCTGAGCAACGTTGCGTCAGGCTTGTCTTTTTTTAGAAATTCAACGGCGGCGTCCTTGATTGCGGAAAGCTCAGGCCCGGAAAATCGGTCAGGTTTCATGAATGTCCTTTTGACCCTGAGTTCCCTCAGTTCCCTGTCTTTATTTTCAAGCTCACCGAACTGCCTTTTCATCTCAGCAATCCTGGGATCATTTGGTGATCCTGATTCAGCCGACACGATAAGTCCTTTGATATCTTCAAAAATATCTTTACTTAGAAAGTTTGGCGGTCTTTTTCCGTCATCCTTGGCAGCCTCCTGTTGGAGCCATCCTGCGGAGTTGTCGAGCTTTTCTTTTGCCTTCTGAAAAAAACCTTCACTCATGGATGAATAGCTGGATTTAAAGCTCTTAAGGGCGTAGTCCAGCTCCTTTTCAGCCATCTCAAGCTTCTCTGTTTTTCCTTCAGAAAACTTGACCTTTTTGTATTCAGAAAAAAGCGACTCTGCTTCATCAAAGACCTTCTTTCTTCTGGCCAGCTCCACCAAATCTTCAGTAGCCCCGGCAACCATGTACTTAGACGGATCATGGCCGGGTTGGCCCACTCCCGCTATATATGGTTTCATTTTGGAAAGCCACTCGTTGGAAAGGGCCTCCACCTTTGCCTTTCCTTCCTTTGTATCTTCAATTGCCTTGGCGACCCCTGCATTGAATGCCTCTACCTTCGCCTTGAAGGCTGCTATCTTCTCATTACGAGAGGATATCTCTAAATTATTTTCCGGGATCTGGGTGCCATAGCCCTTTAATATTTCATCCATGGTACCTTGTGCATCCCTGATCACAGTCTCAAGCTCCTTGGATTTCCACTCATTGGAAGCAACTGAATCCTTCTTAAGTATCCCTTCACCTTTCTCAATTATCTTATCTATATTCTTGAGCCTGTGTGTAACACCCCCCGGGAGCTTTTCAGAAGAAGGGCCTTTGGCAGCCCTGTCAGCGGCCTGTTTCTGGGCAGGGGCAGGCGAAGCGCCGACTCGCTTGGCAAGATCATTGGTAATTTTTTGAATCTTTGATTCGAGGCTTTTCAATCCGGAAAAATCCGGATAGTCCTTCCTTATCTTTTCAACCAAACCCGATGCAGCATCGAGCTGGGTCTTTGCCTCGTCCAGCTTTCCGGAAAACATGGCCTTTTCACAGTTCCTTATTGCCGTCCCTGCATCATTGACCAGAGACCTGACATCCGCTGCAAATACTATTGCATGGGATACTGCTATCACTAGAAAAAAAACTGCAACTGTGATTGGACATCCTTTCAGGATCCCATTAATGCCAAAACATTTTTTCATAATAACCTCCGAATGTTCAAAGTACACCTTTACTGTTTTCAGGCCGTTCAACCAATTTCTTCACAAAACTATATACCGGAGGACGCCTCATTCCCATCTGTTTGCGGATACGCAGTATGTCAGGCCTCTCCGGCGGGAAAGGGTAGTTGCGGATATAAGGGCCGGGCCTTGAATTTGCGTAAGGCCTGTTGCACGCCACCTCTCCGTCATAGCCCTCACAGCCGCTGGTACGGAACGGTTCCCCGGAGTCAACAATCTTGTCCAGATTTCCTGAAGCCTCCCCAAAATCAACAATTTTTCCATCCTGATCAAATGCGAACGTTCCCATATAAGACAAGTCATTATCAATCAAATATCTTGCGAGCTGGATACGCCTGTACTGATCTATGGGAGGTGGTTGCATATCGCACATGGGTGAATCAGGTTCGGGGAAAAAGGAAAACAAATGGGTCCACCCTCCCATATCTCTAACTCTTTGGATTGCTTCACACATCTCTTTTTCCGTCTCACCCATTCCCACCATAAAGTGGGAACCGGCCTTTCTTTTTCCGAAGACATAAAGCGATTCCTCCAGGCACTCCCAGTATCTTTCCCAGTTGTGGGGCCCCCCTATGTATTTACCGCGATACCTGTCGAAAAGTCCCCGTGTTGCAAGGTCGATGGCAACCCCTATCCTGTCAGCCCCGGCATCCCTGTAATTCTCAAGGTCCTTTAAATCGACAATTGTGGGTGAAATGAGCACTGACACAGGGATATCAAAACTTGACCGCAGCCTCGAGATCACATAAAAGGTGTCCTCCCTGGCACTCCTGTTTGTAATCATTGAGATGCAGATCCTTTTGACCTTGTCCTTGCGCTCGCCGATCCTCCCGATTATTTCATCCAGGGCAACCACCGGCCAGCTGACCCTTATGAAGCTTTTCTGCCCATACTGACCGGGACGTCTGCTTGAAAGACCGCAATAAGCACATCTGGCGGCACAGCCGTTTTTGTAGGTAAGAAGCAGGTTTATGCAGTAAAGTTTTGCGTTTCTGTAAAACAGCCCGGGTTTGATCCCCAGGGTCATTGCCGCCGCAAGACTCATCCTGAGGACATCCGGGCTTTCCTGTAAAATGATTTCATCATTTGTCATCTAAAAACCTTACCCCCCAATTAAGCCTACACATCTACCACTTAGTCGACGCAATATCCAATGAAACAGAGCAACAGGTCCTCTGAAAAAGTGTTTTCAAGCCAAGTTTCTCAGCATGATAGATGGCTTCATCCGAAGGAATCGCCATACGGTTAACGCCGGCCATTATCGCAAGAAGCTCAATCTCTGCCTCACCTCTCTTTCTTGCGCATCCAAGTCCTATCCTCACACCAGGCATCATCAGGCGAGCATCTGCGATCAAATCAGCCACCTCCCATGGCGAAGGCGACTGAAAAAACTTCTCTCCAAAGGCAGGAGGTGGCATTAATGCAACGATCACAAGCTGGGCAACTTTGAAAGACGAAATCATTTCAATTGCCTTTTTTTCTGACCTCATCATGCCGTAATACATGCCGCATACCACATGAGGAACAATATCAATCCCTTCTTGCTCAAGTGCTTCCATGGTGTTAAGTATCGCAGATACCCCGAAGTCCACATGGCAGATGGTATTGTAGGTTTGATCATCCCCCACTACATCAAGAAGAGCCTGATCAACTCCAGCCTGCTTGAGAATAGCTGCTTCCTTACGATCAACAAGACCGCAATGAACTGTTATGTAAAGACCTGTTTCCTGCTTAATTTTTCCAATGGTGTCAACAAACCGGTCCCAGGGAAGATGCCCCTTTTTATCACAGCCGCCGCTTATCAGCACCCCATGAAATCCCTTCTTCTTGAATTCCCTGCATATACTGAGAAGCTTGTCAGGGTTAGCCGCATCAGACATAGTATTAAGAAGCGTGCCTTTGCAGTGGTCACACCTGAGGGCGCAGGCTCCTCCAGTTATGGAGACTGCAGGATATCTTCCAACTATCCCGTTATAATGAAACATTCCAGGAAGGTAAAAAGTGATGGTTTCCCCAAAAATCTGCCGGGAAATGCCCCATGCTGCCTCCATTTTCTCCTGCAATGCCTTATGGTTTGTGTTTATTTCTAAGGTGTTATTCATGGAGTCTTCCGTAATATTCCTTGAAACCAACCCAGCAGAAGGGAAGAATCCTATCAAGACAATCCCATCGTTCCTCCATAATCTTTCTACGCTGAACCCCCCTTTCAAGGCTTTCCAAAAACAGGTCTTTCCACTCCTCCTCGTATCCGTAAAGAATCTCTATATTATCCTCAGCCGCAGCCCTGGCAGCCCACTCCCCTGCCATCTTTCCGCATATGACCGCCTGGGGCACGCCTGCCCCTGTGATCGGATGTGTCTGTCCGGCAGCATCCCCCACAAGCAACATGTTCCCGGATACAGTCCTTTGAAGTGGCCGTACAGGTATCCAACCTGCCATGCAACCCTTTGTCTTCATATCTATTTTTTTTAATCCTTCAAGAAACGATAGGAAATCCCTAAGAGCCTTGTATAACGATCGTCCGTCTCCGCCCTTTATCATACCAAGACCTGCATTGGCATCGCCTCCCTTGGGAAAAAGCCAGCCGTACCCCCCCACAATTTCCTTAAGAAAATATACCTCTGTAAAATCCATGGAAGCAACGAGAGGAACCCTGGCCTGGACAGCCGGGATAAGATCCTTATTCACTGAATTCATCCAGCGGCCGACTGTGGAGCGGGGCCCGTCCGCCCCTATTATTACTTTAGCTTTGATCCTTAAGGTTTTCCCGCCCAGAGAGATGATCACACATTCATTATCCACCCCAAGGACCCTTGCGTCTGTTATGATCTGGACACCATTCTCCCGGCACTGTCTTGCAAGTCCCTGGTCAAAAAGGTCTCTCCTTATCATGTATCCTGGAGCCTTATTCTCAATTACTCGACCGTCAGGCAGTATGGTTTTCATTGCCCTTACAGTCTGAATAACGGCGGTCGGTTCCACACATGTCTCACTCTTTAGCAGGACCGGTATGTGCTCTGCGCATCGCACAGGGACACCCACTACCGCCTTTCTTTCGCATATCACCACGTCCAGACCCCTGGCCTTTACAGAAAGCCCTGCGGAGCAGCCTGCAGGTCCTGCGCCAACAACAAGAACGTCGCAGGTTCTTAAAGACTCCATTGAATCTTCTCCGCTACTGAAAGAACGGCCTTGAGAAGCGAAAGGTTCACGCTGGTCTGGGAATCGAATCGTCCCTCATAGGCCTCCCTGGCCTTATCCAACTCGTAACAGGTTGTGTTGTCAATATCGAGCAGGATGCCAGGAAGGCCAATCTTTTCAAAATCATCCACATGCTTTGCAAAAAAAGGCTGGCAGCAGCAGCCTACAAAGGCCTTCACCCCTGAATTTTTAAGCCGCATCAGTTCAGACATGAGGTCCTCGAAGCTTACGATACAGATGGATTTCATCATGGCCCTGATACCTATTTCTCTGGCAGCTCCCACCGTGCAGTCGCCACAACCCCTGCATATCTTTGAATATCTTAAATCGCAAGTGGTAAGCTTGGAGCAGTAGGGGAGCAAAAGTGCTGAAGGTCTTAGGCCAAGGACCTCTTCAAATGATCCGTTTGTCACGGAAATAAGATTGCATAGCTCAAGGGGTATGCCATAGTCTGAAATGTCAACCTTTCTAAGTGCTTGATCAAGGGGTTTTATAAAATCATCGGGTCCCATGCCCGGTATGGCTATCAGTCCTTGTTCAAAAAAGCGCCTCACGCTTTCATGGAGGCTTTTCCTTTCCAGCTTGGCTCCCCTCAGGGCCGCTTCCATATCAAAGAGTGCCCTTGAGGGAAAAGACAGAAAATCCCCTGTTATGTAAACATCTTTTATCCTTCTTTGAGGAAGGTTCACAATCAGGGTGAAACGCACCAGACCCGACTCTGACTTATAGGCCCCCTGGACAACCTCCCGCCTCAACAGCTTTGGACTTACAAGGTCTATCCACTCCTGGGAACGGTAGTATTCTAGTTTCTGTTTAAAAAGCTCCTCCTCTTCACCTGTCAGACCCCCTGGTTCAAGCCTTATGGCCAGCGCTGCCTCAAAACCTCGTTTTATAGCCTCCTTGATCTCGGGCATGGCTGGGGTATATCCCAATTCCCATGCAAGGCATGTTACCCTCTCCTTAACAGAGTCAATCTCCTTGGCCTTGAGCTTTTCAACAGGAATCCGCAAGGATTTAAGCATGGTATCCACGTCAAAATCGGTAAGCATTGTCCCCTGGAAAAGAAAAGCCGCATCAGAGTCAGTTCCGCCCGTGCCTGAAATCTTTCTTCCATTTATTTCAATATCGTTTCTCGGCCTGAATTGCGCTTCAAGTCCAAGGTATCGCAGCGCCAGTATCACCGGGTCGCAAAGGGTCCTGAAAAGCCTTTCATTGGGGATCTTAACCCTGAAAAACTCCTTATCACAAATCACTTCCCACCCAAGCTGGCTTTCATCAAAAAGTATGGCCCCACCTCCTGTTATACGCCGGTTGATGTGGATATTTTGATCATGGCAGTAGTCTGTGCGGATTTCCTCAGACACGGCCTGATGAAATCCCACCAGTACGCACCGGGGCGAGAACTGAAGGAACCTTATGGTATTGGGTGTCATACCCAAACCCCGCAACTCAACAAGCGTCTCATCCATGGCCATGTTTTCCGCGGCGGTCATGGGCGGGGTATCAAGCAGTCTCCAAACTTTTCTTGCTTTTGGCATAGGTTTAATCTTCCATCCTTCGGTTACCCTGGAAACCCTGCAATACTGACAGTGCCCCCTGGCAGGCGATAACCATGCCATAAGAGCAGGCCTCTTTCAAGCTGCAAGAACTCAAAAAACATTGTTTTTCAAAAAATCGATAATTAACTTTACGAATCAATGAAAATGCTTGATTAAGGAGAAACAAGGCCTTGGGCTTTTTTATTTTTATATCCATTTTCCTGACTCTTTATGGAGGGATGCATCTTTATGCCTTCTTCAAGATAAAAAAGGCTGTTGCGATCGGATTTCCCACTGAGGCAATAATTGTATGCTTCATGATCTTGATGGTCCTTTCCCCGATCCTTGTCAGGCTTGCTGAAAAATATGAATTTGAGGGCACAGGCATGGTGCTCGCCTATGCTGGCTATACATGGATGGGGTTTTTGTTTATTTTCTTCGCCATCTCACTTGCTATGGACTTTCTGCAAGCAATTATCCCGTCAGACTTAAAACCGTCTTCCCTTTTATTTCTTTTAACAGCCGTTTTTTTGTCGGTAATTCTAACTCTATACGGCATCAGGGAAGCCATGGACGTCAGGACTGAACATATCACCATTGTCTCTCCCAAGATCAAGGAGCCTAATCAAGGAATCAGGATTGTTCAGATCTCCGATGTACACCTAGGGCTCTTATTTAGAGAACAACGCCTCAGAAAGGTTGTTGAGAGAGTGAAGGAAGCCGATCCTGACGTACTTGTTTCAACAGGTGATCTCGTGGACGGGCAAACCGACGGGCTTTCAGGCGTCCTTGAAATGCTCAAGAAGTTGAAACCGCGATATGGTAAGTTCGCAGTTACCGGAAACCATGAGTTTTACGCAGGATTAGGAAAATCATTGGATTTTACCAGAGATGCTGGATTCATGGTGCTGAGGAATAAGGCAGCCACCTTGCCCGGAATTATTAATCTAGCCGGTGTTGATGACCCGGTAGGCAGAAGAAATAATCCTTCCGCAGATTCACACGAAGCAAAAATCCTTTCACCCCTTCCGGGGGATCTGTTTACGGTGCTGCTCAAGCATCGGCCCCATGTGGATAAAAATGCTCATATGCTCTTTGATCTTCAGCTCTCAGGCCATACCCACAAAGGCCAGATATTCCCTTTCAGCCTCCTGGTGAGGCTCGCACACAAAAGGCTGGCAGGTCTCCACACTCTTCCATCCGGATCGTCTCTATATATCAGCAGGGGATCCGGGACATGGGGGCCTCCATTACGTATTCTGTCTCCCCCGGAGGTTACAGTAATCGATATCGCCGGCGGGGAATGAAATCATACCTCAGCAACAACCATCATCAGACATTAATAAATATTATCTTGACATATCATCTGCATCTCTGCCATGGAATCGTTCTGTCTGTGAGCATTTTATGTCATGATTTTGATCATCATTTAGCGACTTTTTTAATTCAAAAAAGTCATCCTTTTTTTCAGGAGTACGCCTATGGTTATGTCAGAAGGCTTGAGGCACTACGCCAGGCAATTGGGTTTTCCTCAGTCCGATAACCTTGCAAGGATTTTTGAGATACTGCTGGAGGCGGAGGACGACCGGCGTATTTTTGAGGCATTACCCGGAACCGTCTCCGACCTGGGCGAACGCACAGGAATTCCACCACGGCGGATTTCTGAAATATGCGAAAAGCTCTTCAACCGAGGGGCCATCTCCAAGCCCATTGATCGACCGGATCAGTACAGGAGATTCCCTGCCATGATAGAAATCAGAGACGCCACAGCTCTTTGGCCTGAGGCGCCTCAAGAGATTTTTGTACTTTGGGACAGGCTTATGACGGATGAGACACCTGCCTTGGTTCCTGTTTTTAAAAAAGGCAAGCTACCGCCCATGATGCGGGTGGTCCCAATAGAGAGAACCGTGAAGGCACAGAATACGGTTCTGGACGTGGACTCTGCCCGGAAGATATTCAGAGACGCCGAGCTTATTTCAGTAATGCCCTGTGTATGCCGACTGATTGCCCGCAAAAACGGAAGAGGAAAAGAATGTCCTGCGCCGAACACATCGGTTTGCATGCAGACCAACCGCTTCGCTGAGGGGGTTTTGATGCGCGGTGTGGGAGAAAGTATAACCAATGAGGAGGCATTGCGACGCATAGCCTCTGCAGAAGATGCCGGTCTGGTTCATACTGTGAGGAATAATGTCAAAAATGACATGATCATGTGCAACTGCTGCGCGTGCTGTTGCACTGGGCTTTATTTCGTTCACAAGTTGAAATACCCCCAGGGACTCGCCCCATCCAGGTTCAGGGCATTCATTAATGAAAATGCTTGTTCAGGTTGCGGTCTCTGCGCAGACAGATGCCAGTTTCATGCAATAACCTTAGAAGATGTGGCCACGATAGACGACAATAGTTGTTATGGCTGCGGCAACTGCGTTCTAAGCTGCCCGGATGAGGCCATAAAGCTTGTAGAAGTCAGGCCTGTTGAGCATATAAGAATTACTTAATATGTCAGGTCCGAGTTTAAAGCTGAATTCCGATTGGTGATCGCAGTCTTACCTGGTCAGGATCAAGATCAGTGTCATAGACGATCAACTCTACCCCTGTCTTGAGAGAGGACCTTAAAAGTCTTCCATACTCAGGATCAATGTGGTCGGCAGGCTTAAAGAAACGGGCATCCATCCTTTGAATGAGCATAAACAAAACTCCCCTGTTGCCGGAGCCAACAAGCCTGGCAAGCTCCTTAAGATGCCTCTGGCCTCTTTTCGTAACAGAATCCGGAAACATCGCCACCCCTTCCTGCACAAGTGTACAGTTCTTTATCTCGACGTAACATGAACTACGATAGGGATGGGTTAAAAGTAGATCGAGTCTCGAACCGGAACCGGTTTTTACCTCGCTTCTCGCATGCGAATAACCTTTCAGTTCTTTTATATCGCCCTCCAACGCAGCCGTTTTTATAAGTCTGTTGGGTAGTGATGTATTGATCCCAACCAGTGAACCGGGCATCTCAATCAGTTCCCAGGTGTAGGGGTACTTGCGACTTGAATTTTCATGGAGTGACAGCCATACTGTTCGCCCAGGTTCCGAGCACTCCAGCATCGAACCGGTATTAGGGCAATGGACGGTAACTACCCGCCCGTCGGACAGAAGCACATCCGCCAGAAATCGCTTGTATCGTCTGATCAAAGTTCCCTTAATTTTGGGGACGTCCTTCATATTTCTACTTTTCTCCAAAGCAGTTAAACTAGGTTTTGTTTGACATGATATTATCCTAAGTAATAAATAACTGATAATCAATGCAGGAGATAATCCCAGAAAAGTGGAAAAGTTAAGGGCGTCCCCATGAAGGGAGAACGAATAATAAACCGTCAGACCTGGACCAGCCTGATCTCAAGTGTTAGGCAACTTACCTCATCCAAAGAAGTGGGCCGAAAGGCCAGATGGCTTTTCACACTACTCATTCTCTTCTTGCTTGGAATAAACGCCCTAAACGTGCTCAACAGTTATGTCGGTAGAGATTTTATGACTGCAATTGAAAACAGAAATCGCACCGAGTTCATAAGGATGGCTCTTCTCTACATAGGCGTATTTGGAGCCTCCACTTTAGTGGCGGTAATACACAGGTATACTGAGGAATATCTGGGACTGGTATGGAGGGAGTGGGCAAGCCGTCAATGCATATATAATTACGCAAGCAACAGGGTCTACTATCGCCTTAAGACCAAGGGAGATATTGCTAATCCTGACCAGCGAATAGCCGATGATATTCGAACCTTCAGCACAACAACCCTATCTTTTATCCTTATGCTCCTCAATGGAACAATAACAGTAATTGCCTTTTCAGGTGTACTCTGGTCAATAAGTCCCAGATTGTTTGTTATTTCAGTTCTGTATGCTTTTGCGGGTACCCTTTTTACTTTTCTCCTTGGCCGGCCCCTTGTCCGCCTTAACTATGATCAGTTGGACAAAGAAGCAAATTTTCGCTCATCTCTAATCTACCTGCGGGGCAATGCCGAATCAGTAGCCATATCGAGGAGGGAGGGGCATCTTGTAAAGCTCAATCTGGACAATCTCAAAACTCTTGTTACTAATTTCCGTAGAATAATTGCCGTTAATCGCAATCTAAATTTCTTTACTACAGGGTATAACTGGATGATCCAGATTATTCCTGCTTTAGTTATAGCTCCAATTTTTATTAGAGGTGAAGTCCAATTTGGAGTAATTACGCAATCAGCCATAGCCTTTACCCACCTTTTGGGAGCCTTCTCCCTTATAGTAACCCAATTTCAATCCATCTCCTCCTATACGGCGGTTTTGGCAAGGGTTGCATCCTTACTGGGGGCCGGGGAAAGAGAAAAGACGGAGGTAATGGCAAACAAAGCAGTTTGCATTGATAATAATCGCATCGCCTACCAGGGGATAACACTTCATTCACCTCGAAGCGGGCGAGACCTAATCAAAAATCTTCATTTCGAAATTCCTCATGGGACCTATGTTCTTGTCAAAAGTCAGGATGAGAGCGCAAGAACCGCTCTTTTTTATGGCACTGCAGGCCTATGGGAAGCAAGTGAAGGAACCATATGCAGACCGTCGCTTGAAAGGGTACTTTTCCTATCTGAACTTCCGTATCTGCCGCCGGGCACGCTTCGCGAGCTTTTCCTCAGACCATGGCCAGAGAGAGAGCCTGACGAGTTGTTTCTTAAAGGCATAACGGTTCCTGAGGAACGCATAATGGAGGTAATGAGGCAACTTGAGATAGATTCGCTGGTAAAGCGCTTTGGGGGACTGGACAACAGGCAGCACTGGGAAAACAATCTGCTTCTTGAAGACCAGCAGCTTCTTGCGGTTGGGCGCATCCTGGTTGCAGAGCCAAGGTTTCTAGTAATGGATAAACCCAGCACTACCCTTGAACCAAAGAGACTCGACAGGGTGCTTGCTTTGCTCAGGGAACATTCCATAAGCTATGTCACCCTTGAGGATGCCGCGAATACTACAAGCCTTGAAAACTATCACCTTATACTGGAACTTAAAGAAGGAGGGACATGGATCTCAAAGCGTGTTAAAGCCGGACGCGTAGTGGCTGACGTAAGATTGGTAGCCCCATGATTAAAGATTCATGATTAAACAAATGATGTCTATTCTTATAAGCTTAAACATAATAGACAAAATTAAAGAACTTGATCAGCTTTCCATAAAATCCCATCAAGCAATTAAGAGTTGAGATGCAAGAAACAATACTGGATGATTTTGAAGACCCCTCCAAATGGACTCCCTTCTCTTCAGGAAAAGCAAAGGTGCGGATTGCCCGGGACCAAGGCCTGAGGGGCGGGGCCATGCGTCTTGATTATGATTTTAATGGCGGAGGAGGTTTTGTGGTTGCCCGTAGGGCTTTCTTTATAATAATTCCAGAAGCCTATTCATTCCGGCTTCATATCAGAGGTGAAGCCCCTTCAAACATATTTGAGTTCAAGCTTATAGATTCTTCCAACCGAAATGTTTGGCGCTACAGGATTGAAGATTTTCTATTTCCAGTTCATTGGGCGCCCTTACTAATAGACGGTAAAGAAATCGCCTTCGCCTGGGGGCCCCTGGGAGGGGGACCTCCACGGAATATAGAGGCCATTGAAATCGTGATAGCTGCCGGTTCAGGGGGCTGCGGTTCAGTTTGGTTTGACGATCTGGTCATGCGGGACAATACCTATCGAAGGATTCCTGAGGTAACAGCCTCAAGCACTATGGCAGGACTCAGCCCCCAGTGCGTTCTTGACTTAACTGACGGACGTAGTTGGATAAGTGAGCATTCCGACAAACAGCAATGGCTTATGCTGGACTTCAAGGAAGATAGGGAGTACGGTGGTATTGTTATTCATTGGGAAAAAAATCTGGAGGCGCAGAGCTTTAAGCTGGCGATTTCATCTGATTCATTGGAATGGAAAACGCTTTTTGAATCAAGGCACCGCCCCGATGAGAAAACTTACCTTTATCTTCCCGAAACCGTGTCCAGATATATCAGGCTGGAACTTGAAAGAAGTTCGGAAGGAAGAGGATTAGGGATAGCAGCCATCCGGATAATGCCCCATGATTTTTCGAGGACAATTAACCACTTCTTTCATCATGTAGCCGCTGATAAAAGACCCGGCCTCTACCCCAAGTATCTCTTGGGACGTCAGACCTACTGGACTACCGTTGGGACTGGATATGGCGATGGGACTGCCCTTTTTAATGAGGAAGGAGTGATTGAGGCCTCCAAAGGATCGTTTTCAATTGTCCCTTTTCTATATGTTTCGAATCGGCTTATTACCTGGGCTGATGCAATCATTGACCAGGATATTAAAGACGGTTACCTCCCCATACCCCTAGCCAGATGGAAAACAGAAGGCATAACCATGGAAATAGAGGCGTTTGCCGGCTACCATGAAAGAAGAACTTTTGTATTGATAAGATACAGGATCGCCAACATGAATTCAGAGCCAAGGGAGATCTCTCTTTTTGCCTGCATCATGCCATTCCAGGTCACACCAACATGGCAGCAGTGGCGTTCATTTGGGGGAGCAACTGAAGTCCGGGAGATCCTGTGCAAAGATAAAAGAGTATTTGTCAATGGATATGAAGTCTTGAAAGCCATTTCCCCTCATGATGGCTTCGGTGCTTCTGTTTTTGAAGAAGGAGGTATCACTAGACATATCAAGTCAGGCGGACTTCCAGAGAGCAGCCATATAAGCGATAAGTTCGGATATGCCTCCGGAGCACTGCGCTTTAATCTGGAACTGACTCCTGGCTCAAGCCGGGATGTATTTATCGCCCTTCCATTCAACCATCTGGAGAAGAACAATGACGAAAGGACTTTAAAAGAGGATATGAATCATGAACCCTCAGCCTCGGAGCTTTACTATGAAGCCTTGAGGCATTGGATGAACATCCTGGACAGAATCTCGTTCCTTGTTCCCCATTGCCAGGAGGCTTACGTTAAAGCCATGAAGACTTCGGCAGCTTATATTATGATAAACAGGTCAGGTCCCGCTCTCCACCCGGGTCCGCGTCGCTATTCAAGAGCATGGATAAGGGATGGAGTAGTGATGGGCACAGCTCTTCTGCGAATAGGTTTGAGCGAACCTATCAAGGAGTTTCTTCGATGGTACAGCTCGTTCCAGGCGCATGATGGACAACTGCCAGACTGCGCCGACGAGGACGGAATAGAGTGGCTCCCTGAATTCGATGCATATGGACAATTCCTACATGGAATCACTGAATATTTCAGATTTACAAAGGACGTAGACTTTGTCTCGGAGATGTGGCATGCCACGGAAAAAACTTTAACCTACCTGGAAGGGCTTAGGAAAAGACGCCTCACTGATGAGTTTTTGCAATCTGAAAAAAGAGCCCTTTACGGGATTCTCCCAGAATCCATGAGCCATGAAGGCTACATGGCAAACCCGGTGCATTCCTACTGGGACGATTTTTGGGCGCTGCGGGGCATGAGAGATGCCGCATTCCTCGCTGCCGCCCTTGGGAAGAAAGATGAATCATCAAGGATTTTGGACGTTGCCGAGGCATTACGCAAGGACCTTAAAGCGTCCCTGGAGAAAACTATCTCTGACAGAGGGATTGATTACATACCCGGATCAGCGGAACTTGGGGACTTTGACCCTGCGGCTTCTTCGATCGGGATCACCCTTCTGGATGGATTGGATGTTCTGCCTGTCAAGGCAGTCCGGCAGACATTTGACATCTATTTTGACGGGTTCAGAAAAAGGTCTGCGAATGCTATACAAAGGGAAAACTACAGTGCCTATGAAATAAGAATTATCGGCGCCCTCATTATGCTTGGAAAAAGAGAAGAGGCTCACGAACTCACAAAGTTCATGTTGAAAGACAGGCGCATTCCAGCCTGGAATCAATGGCCTGAGATATCCTGGAAAGACCCGAAAGCACCTGCATTTATTGGCGATCTCCCCCACTGCTGGATAAGCGCCGAATACATCAACTCAGTACGGATAATGTTTGCTTACGAAAGGTGCTCTGATGATTCCCTGGTGCTGGCCGCTGGTGTTCCTTCCGAATGGATTAAAAACGGTGCTGAAGCAGGGGTCAAGGGTCTTCCAACCTGCTATGGAGAATTATCTTATACCATAAATGAAAAAGAACCTGGGACCATACAAATTCTGATACAGGGAAACCTGACACCTCCCGCAGGCGGGATAATCATAAAGCCTCCTCTTTCGCGTGAGATTAACAAGGCTTGGATCAACGGTAAGCCTGAAACAGAGTTCACCCATGATTCAGTAAGATGCGGAGTTTGCCCTGCCGAGATATTGCTTAACTGCTGATATCTTTTCAGGCATGGGATGGGCAACCTTTTGGCCCAGACCTATTGACACACAAGGCACCATGCTTTTATCCTTCCTGACAGCTCCACAAAAACCTGAGGAAGAGGGGAACAATATGAGTTATAAGACTATCTTAATTGATATAAGTGATGATAACGTTGGAAAAATTATATTAAATCGTCCCGACCATTTAAATACCTTTAATACCCACATGGCAAAGGAGCTGCTCCATGCACTCATGGCCCTGGATGATGAAAATAAAGTACGCGTCATTGTAATTGCCGGAAGCGGAAAGGCATTTTGCGCAGGGATAGATGTCAATGAACTTTTTGGTAAGTCAACACAGGAGTACCGCAATTGGATTGAATTAATGGAATCCCCTCTTGTGGCAATAAGCCAGATGAAAAAACCCGTCATAGCACAGGTCCACGGAGTTGCAGCTGCAAATGGCGCAGGTCTGGTGGCTGCATGCGATCTGGCAGTTGCCGCCGAAAACGCAAGGCTTGGACTTACAGCCATAAACGTGGGACTCAACTGCATTGGACCGGTGGTGCCTCTTTCTCGATCTTTAGGAAGAAAGAGGGCTCTCGAGCTTCTTCTTTACGGAGACCTTATAAGTGCATCCAAGGCTCTTGAAATAGGAATGATCAATAAGGTGTGCACAATGGATATACTTGAGAAGGAAACCCATGAATGGGCGGCATCTCTGGCGAAAAAAAGTCCCATAGCGGTTCAGATAGCTAAGAGATCCTTTTATTCAGCCGAAGACATGGGATACCAAAAGGCGTTTGAATACATGAACGAGGCCTTCGCTCGTCTGTGCAGCACCGATGACGCCAAAGAGGGAGTGACGGCATTTCTGGAAAAAAGAGACCCATACTGGAAGGAAAAATAGTAGCCGGGCCCACCTTAAATCAGCAAGAGGAAAGTTGCCATGAAATCAATAAAGATCTGGTTGATTGTTTTGACTTTACTGCCGTTTCTTTTCTCCCCTTTGTGGGCCCAAGACACAAAAGGCAAAAAAGATACAAAAAGGATTCATTCAAAGGCAGCCTCAAAAACAACTGCCTCACAGCAAAGGCAGATTGCCGGTCCTGCCGGCATTGAAAAAGACACACAGACCTTCAAGGCCTTCATTGTGGTTGAAGCCGAAAGCGGCATGGTAATTGAGGGGGAAAAAGTCCATGAAAAATGGCCTATTGCAAGCATTACGAAACTTATGCTTGCAGCAATTGTAATGGAGAGACTTGAAAACGGGCACATAAAGCTCGATGACAAGATTACCGTATCGCAGGAGGCATCTTCAATGGGCGGCAGCCAGGTCTATCTCAAACCTGGCGAGGTTTTTTCCCTGGATGAACTAATGAAGGCGGTTATGGTGGCATCTGCTAATGATGCAGCCTACGCGGTAGCTGAATTTGTTGCGGGCACAAGAAATGCCTTCGTGGATCTCATGAATGAGAAGGCCCAGAAACTTAATATGGCTGATACTCAATTTTTCAGCCCCCACGGTCTGCCTCCCTCTAAAGATCAGCAACCTGACGTTTCATCCCCTTTTGACCTCTCCATACTGGCAAGGGAACTTGTCAAACGTCCGCAGATATTAGCGTGGACATCCCTTAAAACAGAACCTTTCAGGGATGGAACTCTAATCATGAGGAACCACAATAACCTTATGCAGCGTTTTTCAGGAATGGATGGCCTTAAAACAGGGTTCTACCGTGAGGCCGGATACAGCATTGCTGCCACAGCAAAAAGAGAGGACATGCGCCTCATAGCCGTAGTCATGGGGAGCCCAACGGCAAAGGTTCGCGATGGCATTGTCAATGAAAAACTGAAAAGGGCTTTTGCTCAGTATCAGATGGTAAGGGTAGTTAAAAAAGGAGATACCGTAGAAAAGGAAATCGCCCTTCCCGAAGGCATCCAGAAGAGCATCAGGCCGGTTGCAGCCGCAGATTTTTCGTACCCCATCCCGAAAGATAAGAAAAAGATGCTCACCAAAGCCATTGATCTGCCCGACAAAATCAAAGGCGAGATTAAACAGGGACAGGTTCTGGGGACAATAACTGTTCGATTCAACAATGAAGTCGTATCCAGGGTTGACCTGATATCCCCCTCATCAGTGGCTAGGCGGGGATTTATTTCCAGAATACTTGAATGATAAAGGTCCCGGATGAGCCAGGCGCACTCTGGGATCCTTTATTCAATAAATACTTCAATCTTAATTGTCGGCTTTTCTCCCCTGCTACGCAGATCGGCAAATTTGATCTCCGCCGCACCTGTTCTGTAAGGGTTACTCCTCCTCTCGAACGGTATCTCCCTGCCTTCGATTTTTATCATTTTGGTCCCTGAACCCTTTTTTTCGATTCTGTATGTCAGTCCCAAGCGCAAACCTTCAACCTCAATCTCTGCCATCATTCCGTCCAGGAATTTTGGGATGACGGGGTCAAAAAGAAGCTCAGATTTCTCCCTTCGAACTCCCAGAAAACATTGCACTACAATCCGTGTCCAGATACCAGGGCCGCTTGAGTAGATCCTCCAGCCTCCGTCCAGAGGGATCTCACCGCTCCTGACCTTACTGTAATTTTCAATGGCCTCATAACGATCTAAAAACGCAGCATCAGAGCTTGAGTAATAACAATTACTCTGTCTCCTTGTCGCCGTTGGAACTATATGCTGGATGCCAGCAGGATTGACCTGGCAAAGGGCATGAAAAAATCCCTCGGAATCTCCGTAATGTGCGAGGGCTTCTGCATAGCGCAGATGGGCATGTGTATACATTAAACCTATCTCCCGCCCAAAAAAAGAGGCGCTTTCAGCGCGCTGGAAATTCCTCATAACGCCCCCTCTGTAAACCATGGGCCTGTCAAAAAGCCTTGCACCGTCCACCCCGAGAAGGTTATCACTTATCAGACGGAGATGCCTTTCCGCATCTTCCTCCGTCAGCAGATCGTTTATGACTGCATGTATCATCGGAAGCAGCCGGAAGGAAATACCGGTTGACTTATCTCTCGGGTGGAGAAGATAATCCACACATCCATCTTCTCGAAAATAGGCAAATCCTGCGATAGTACCATCAACAACCAGCAGACGGTTAAATTCCTCCCTGATCTTCTCTGTCTGACTGGCAAGCCCAGCCGAGCGATCAGCCATTTTCGCTACCCTGAGAGCACAGGCCAATGCCCTTAGTGTCTGATAGTGAAGAGTGACTGTCCAGGAACTGCACAGGCGTTCCCGCATAGCCGGATCGACTGGCTGCATTGAGTCGTTCCAATCTCCATGGCCGTAAGCCGCAAGGCTGGTACCCGGAATCATTCTTGTAGAAATAACGGAAAGTGCGCGATCCATGTGAGTTAAAATATCTGCAGCTTCTGCCTTGAACTCCCCATCAGGATGAAAAAAAGGGACTTCTTCCCGCAGAATACCGCTGTCGCCTGACGCAATTATATAATTTGAAATGGCTATTAAAGGCCAAAAGACTATGTCTCCATGCGAGTCCGCTGCTCGAATATTGCGTTCGCGTTCAAAGAATGTGAACCACTGGGGCCAGTCGCCACCAGGGTTTTGTGCCTTGAAAACCCTTACCAGAATATCCCTCACAGGTTCAAATCTGCCAAGAGCCAGCAATAACTCCACCGGACCCTGGCAGATATCCCTGGTACCCCACCCACCCCCCGTATACTGCTCTGTTCCTCTCGGAGCAAGGTAGTGAATCAAAGCATTGTGTATGAACCAGGGCATTATTTCCCCCAGCCGCAAAGCAAGGCTTAGGTAGCGGCATTCCTCGGATGGTTGTATCTTTGGGTAACAATGCATTGGTAAACTTAGTGCTTCTGAAGACAGAGCGGCAATGTCGTCCTTATCTTCTTTTATCAGGTTGCCCCTCAGGACGAAACCGGCAGAAAGAGCCGGGGATGTTATTATGCATAGAAAAGGTTCATTTCCTGAGCGACCGTCCGGGTACAGCAGCTCATCTCCTCCCACTCTGTCTATTTTTGTATTTTGTAATGGCTCAATGGAAAACCCTCCCTGGGGAAACCTCCGCCCCAGTTCAGAGTCATGCACAGGGAACACAAACAGGCAGTCCCCGTCTCTGGTGTAATGGACAGGGCCACGAATGATGCCGTCATCTCCGTTCAACGCCACATGATTTGAAATCAAAAACCGCGCAGGCACGCCTGAAAGTATGCAGATTGAAATCAATATCTCGTGGCGTTCCTTAAGCGCTTCGCATCTGACCTCAAGAATACCCAAACTATGTTTGTATATCCACCTGCATGTATTAGGGGTCATCTCAAAAGCTGAAGGCACATCCAGCAGACACCAACCATCTGAAAGCTCAAGAAAGATCCTCTGACCATTGGATCTATAAACACTCAGGTAACTGTGAGCAGTGGACAAGAAACGGTTGATACTCACATGACCCTGGGTAACCATTGAATTGAAAATACCGGCCATCCAGGTCGTGGTAGTAAGTGATTTCTCATCGGGGACCAACAGCATTCCAGTACGTAGTATGTTGGCATGAGGCCGCAGGATCGAGAGCTCTTTTGTTTTTAAGACAACATGGCGTTCAAAATCCATAAAGAAAGATAAAAGTCGGCCCTCGGATAACTCTTCATCAATCCTCTTACCGGGAAACAGATTGCTTATCTCGCTTTCGGTCAAATCAAGGGCATTCAATAAAGGGGCAACGCCAAAGAGGGTTTCTGACGGTTTAATCCAGGAGACTTCTGTTTTTTGTACTTCATAGGAGTCTTCGGGAAGTCTTAAGACCTTGTCCACATAGTCAAGATCGCTGATTGAAGTTGATCCCGGGTGATCCGGCTCGTACCACCCGAAAAAGCCGCAATTCATAGCCTCTCCAGCTTCAAGTCTTATTGGTGAATCCTGAATGGCCGCCATCGAGTGTTCATGCTGAAGGCGATGGCCAGGCAGTCCGGTTTTATAAAATTTAGGCAAAAAACCTCGCCGGGTATCAAGTCCATGAACCTGAAGCGCATCGGTTGCGTAGCTTATGCCTTTATTAAGGCTTCCGATCATGGTCCACGGGTGTTTTCCGACCATGGGAAGGTTCTGACGGGAAAAAAGTACAGTGCCTGCGATATTATGAACCAGGGCCGTGTGATCAATGTAATGGCTTGTATAAAACTCGTTGATCCTTATCGCGTTATAATCGGCAAGTCCCAGATCCTGAATGTGTATCAGGTCAACGACCCGAGATGAATTACCGGTGTTCATGAGCTTAACATGCCAAAACCATGCAGGAACAGATACGGACAACTTCAAATAGAGTTGATACTCAATTCCCCACTCTTTTCCTGATATTCGGAATATACCGCCATCCAATGAGAACACTGAACGACTAGCCGGGCCCAAAAGAGGGATCACCTGGCGCTCTTCCTCTAGGCGCCTGAGGTAAATATTGCATGGTCCTGCCTCAATCTCTGTACCAAGAAACAAATTCAACATTACTTCATTAAAGAGTATACGCCGGATGGAACCATTAGCATTTATCTCAAAGCTCAAACCTGAGCTGTTCCTGAGAGTTACTGGAAAAACCGGTTCAGAACCGTTAAGGCAAGTCATTGAGTTTCTCCTTAAGATATTTCTTCAGACCTTTCGGATTAGAATGACATAGCTACCATAATCCAAGAAAAAATACCATTTCAATGCCGGGGCTTGAATGAAAGGCTTGAAATCCTAATTTATTTCTTTAATACTGATGATGGTATTGTTTCTTTTAAGGCTACTACGGATCTGGCAAATATTGTTGAGGCTGGAAATGAGCGTCTATGTATTCATGGAAGCAAGGGTCAAGGATAAAGAAAAATACAGCAGCTACCTATCTTCTCTTTCAGAGATCATTATAAAATACAGCGGTCGCTGGCTTGTACGAGACGCCTGCGTAACGCCCCTTCACGAAGGGATGAAGGAGGATCGCCGCCAGCCCCAGAGGGTGTTTCTACTGGAATTCCCGTCAAAGGTTCAGCTGAGGCGATGTTTCGCATCTCCAGAACACCAGCGAATAATCCCGCTCAACAACGATGGGGCCGATACAAGGGCGATCATTCTTGAAGGCTACATCGAATAGTTTACAGGAGAGGCCCTTAATTTTTCATGTTTTAACTCCCTTGCAGGTAGTTATAAAAGTGTAAATCTAAAGGGCGTCCCCTTGTTTCCTTATTTCATAAGATTGGGAAGGAAAAGAGCGATCTGGGGAAAAGGTATAAGGACAAGCGAAAGTACTACTATGGCAATGAGAAAAGGCAAAGCGCCCTTGAATATGCTCTGAAGAGGTACATCCTGTACTACACCGCTCACCACATAGACATTCACCCCTACGGGCGGGGTGATGACACCCATTTGGGTCACAAGAACAACGATAACCCCAAACCATATAGGATCATATCCCATATTGGTAACCACCGGATAAAAAATCGGGATGGTGAGAAGTATCAGCGCCAGAGCATCAATGAAGCAGCCTCCTGCAAGGTAAATAAAAATTATGAAACCCATAACAGCATAGTGAGGAAGAGGAAGACTGCTGACCCACGTAGCAAGTTCGTAAGGAATGCGTGTTACTGCAAGAAAATGGCCGAACATCGTTGCTCCAGCAACAATAACCATCACCATGCAAGAGATCCTGGTGCTCTCTTTGAGGGCCTGCATAAGCCCTTTCCAGCCCAAGCGGCGGGTCACAAAACCGAGGATTATAGCCCCTCCTGCACCTATGGCCCCTGCCTCAGTAGGCGTAAAAAACCCTATAAAAAGTCCTCCCATTACCAAGGCAAAAAGCAGGAGGGTTTCTATGACACCTTTAAGAGATGATATCTTGCTTCCGAGTGATGTCCTGGGTCCCTTAGGAGCCATCTCAGGCCGCACCTTTACCCATATATAGACTGCTAATACGAATAGAAGGCTTAAGATGATCCCTGGCAGGACCCCTGCCACAAAAAGCTTTCCTATTGATTGCTCTGTGAGGATTCCGTAAACGATAAAAATGACGCTCGGTGGTATCAGGATACCCAGGCTTCCGCCGGCAGCCACCGTACCGGTACCAAGAACCATGCTGTAATGATAACGCTTCATCTCAGGCAAGGCTACTGTGGCCATTGTCGCAGCAGCGGCATTGGTTGATCCGCATATGGCTGCAAAGCCTGCACAGGCTGCGACTGTAGCCATAGCGAGTCCGCCCGGAAGGTGGCCCACAAACTTATAAGCCGTATCAAAAAGACGCCGGCTGATGCCGGCGTGGAAGGTGATCTGTCCCATGAGTATAAAAAGCGGTACAACTGTAAGGCTGTAAGAACCGAAAACTGTATAAAAATCCTTGGCGAGCATCCTCAGGCCTCCTTCCCAGGAAACCGTATAGCTGAAGCCTATTACCCCAAGAAGCGCCATGACAAATCCAACTGGCATTCTTGAAAAAAGAACAATTATAAGGACTGCCAGACCCACTAAACCAATTGTTGTCGGCTCCACTTCTTAATCTCCTTAATGCTCTTAATATCATCCAAGGTTAAAGTTTTAATTTTTCCATCTGAAACCGGGAAGTTCTCTTCCTGTAATCACAAACCATAGGTCCAGGACAAGCACAAGACAAACAACCATAGTGGCAAAAGAGATGCCGTAAAGAATTGGATAGAATGGCAGACGCAAAGTCATGGAAACCTCACCTGAAGTGCGAAAGTCATTTCCATAGCGTATACATTCGAATGAAAGCAAAACAAAAAGAAATATCGCTAGAATATGGGTAACTATGTATAAAAATTTTTGAACCTTAGGCGAAAATAATAAAACTACAACATCCACGGCCACATGAGCTCGATGCAGCGTAGTATGGGCAATCGCAAATGCAGCAACCGCAGCGCCCAAAAATTCCACCATTTCATATGCCCCCAGTATCGGACACCTGAAAAGGCGCATAATAACATCCGAGAATGTAAGTGCTGTCATGGCCAGCAGGGACCATCCGGCGATAAGGTTCAGAAAGTCAGCCAACTGTCTCACTAGCCTAGGGAAACCTGCCATTATCCCACCTCAATGAATTAAAAGGTTCAAGAAATAGGGCTGTCGTCCCAGACGACAGCCCTTTCCCGATCACTTTTTCCCGTATTTCTTTATTCCGTCCCGGATAAATTGGACGTACTCCTTTCCTGGAAGTCCCTTTCCTTCGAGGACGCCGACATATTCATCAATAACGGGAGCAACCTTTGAAGCCCAAAGTTTGCTTTGTTCATCTGAGAGAGGTATAACCTTGTTACCAAGGCTCAGGGTAAATTCCCTTCCTTCCTTGTCAGCCTGATCCCAACCTTGGCCGTGTTTGGGTATCCACGCACTGCTCACATCTTCGAAGACCTTCTGAACCTCCTTGGGAAGTGCGTTCCATTTTTTCTCGTTCATGATCACATACATGGCTGTGGTGTATCCAACGCTGTAACACTCGATGGTATACTTGACCACTTCTGCCTGCTTCCATCCCTTCAAGGTCTCAATAGGCGTAAGAGTCGCCTCCACAACGCCTTTCTGCAGAGCCTCATAGGCCCCACCCTGTCCCATCGCCACAGGCACTCCTCCCAGAGCCGCTGCCGCCTTGGCACTAAAACCTGTGCACCTTATCTTGAGCCCCTTTAAATCCTCCAGCCTGTTAATCTCCTTCTTGGCATGGAGAAGGCCTGGTCCGTGTGCATGCAGCAGAAGGACCTTAACTCCATCCAGTTCTTTAGGTCTGTATTTCTTATAGAAATCGTTTGCAATCATGGTAGCGGTGTTTCCGTTGGGATATCCCATTGGAAGGTCAAGGGCTTCCATGGATGGAAAACGTCCGGCTGTGTATGCAAAAAGAGACATCCCTATATCGGACACCCCTTTTATAACTCCGTCGAACATCTCAGGACCTTTTAAAAGGGCTCCGCCCGGAAAATAGGTAAACTTTACCGCCCCCTTGGTTCTGGTCTCTATTTCCTTTCCCCAGGACTCTGCCAGCTGGTGGTTGAAATGGGTCGGAGGGAAAAAGTTGCTGTAGGTTAGCTGAACCACATCTGCCTGAACCATAGAGGCAGTAATCCCGAAGAGTGCAGAAAAGAGGGCCATGCCCAATACAAAGACAATCTTCTTACTTTTCATTTTGACAACCTCCTAAGATGAGAAATTATGAAAAGCCGTCCAAGCAATAAACAGCTAGTGTTCTCTTTTCACCTCCCTTCCTGGAAAATATCGTCTGAAAAGCCAAGACAATATTAGTAGAATACGACTACAAAACAAGCCCTTCCCTGTCAACTCAAATCTGAACATGGTCACGTCCTCTAAATTTGCACCTTTTATCGCCCCAATTGTCACTCCGAAGATCCTCGAGGCTGAGGCGGTTTATTCATTTCATGAGGACAAAAAGCGTTGACATATACTATAGCCGAACGATAAACTTTCTTCTCGACTATAATTAAAAGGCCGGATTCGTGACCAATGAAATATTTGAACTCCGGCAAACAGTTAACTTATCAATTAGGAGGCGCTCAATGAAAAAACTATCGGTTTGTTGTCTGGCATTTTTTATCGCTGTTTCTCTTATTTTGTCTCCCTTAGTCGCTGGGGCCGCTACAGACAAAATCAAGTTCGGTCATGTGGCGCCGCCGTTCCATGGGCAGTCAAAAGGCGCGGATGCATTTGCTGCTTATGTAAAGGAGAAGACAAACGGACGTATTGACATAGCTACTTTTCCCATGGGGCAACTTGGGGGTGAAAGATCTATGGCAGAGCAGGTCCAGGCTGGAACCCTTCAGATTGCCTCTATAACTACGGCTGTCATGCAAAATTTTGTCCCCCAGACGGGGATAATGGATCTCCCCTACCTTTTCCCCAACAGGGAGACAGCTTACGCAGTCATAGATGACCCCAAAGTGCAGGAAAAGCTTTTCTCATACCTTCCCAAGAAGGGATTTATCGGCATCGGATGGACTGAAAACGAACTACGGGATTTTACCAACACCAAGAGACCGGTCAGAAAACCGGAAGATATAAAGGGGCTAAAGGTGAGAGTTATGGAAGCGGCTGTTTTTATGGACACCTTTAAGCAACTCGGGGCATCTCCTGTCGGCATCCCCTTTCCTGAAATCTACAATGCGCTTCAGACCGGCGTAATTGATGCCCAGGAAAACCCGCTCCTAACCTCAATTCTTATGAAATTTACCGAGGTGACCAAGTTTGTAACTCTCACCCAGCATACCATCACCGAGTGCATCATAATAGTGAATCCGGACTACTGGGCCTCTTTGTCTAAGGCAGACCAGAAGATTTTCAGGGACGCGGCCGCGACAGCAATAAAGACCAACAGGGAGGTAAATGAAGGCCTTCATAATAAACTGCCCAAGCTGGGTATCTCCATTGATGAGTACTGCAAGAAGAATGGGATAGAAGTTATCCGCCTGACGAACGCTGAAAAAGAGGAGTTCCGAAAGGCCGTTCTCCCTGTTTATGATTTATACAGGGAGAAAATAGGGGGAGACCTCATGGACTTCTTCCTCGGCAAGGTAAAAGAGCACAGACGCTAGATAAAATTTTGCCCTGATTAGATCAATGCGGCCCGCACCCTCATAGGGATTGCTGTACCGCATTGATTTTCTTTCCTTTCTATGCGGATATAGAGCTTATGCTGGCGAGGATATCACGATTTTTTGACCATATCGAGAAGCAAGTATTGGTATGGACCATTCTGGCACTTGCCTTAATAGGTTTTATTCAGGTTGTCTGCCGCTATTTATTTAACTACAGTTTCACATGGTATGAGGAACTGGGCCGCTATTTAGGCGTATTTATTGCATTTTTAGGAGCGGCGACAGGGGTGAAATATGGAATGCACTTTTCCATGGACGCTCTTTCAAAAAATCTGAAGAAGCCATGGAAAAACATTCTATCTATATTTTCCAACTGCACCTGCGCTCTATTTTTCGCAGTGGTGGCATATTATTCCTGGAAGGTCGTAGGAAAAAATTATACCTATGAAACCACATCAGCCGCCATGAACATGCCAATGTATTTGGCCTACCTGCCCATACCCGTCTTTTCACTGGTCATGACCGCAAGACATCTCAAGGTTGCCACCGACGATGCAAGGGACCTAAGGAAATGACCCTTACCATAGCAATATGCTTTATAGCTTTGCTGCTGGCAGGTGTCCCTATCGCCGCACTGCTCGGCATCACCACGATGGCTGCTTTGCTAATCCATACTTCAACCCCTCTCCACATCATCGCACAGCAGTTTTTTAATGCCCTTGATAAATTCGTTCTCCTCGCAATACCGTTTTTCATACTTGCAGGCGCAATAATGACCAGGGGTGGAATTGCCAGGAGACTCATCAATTTTGTAAACGCCCTTGTTGGATGGTTTCCGGGCGGTCTTTCTATTGCAGGCGTCATGGCCTGCATATTTTTTGCGGCCATATCAGGCTCCTCACCGGCCACTGTAGTTGCAATAGGCTCCATTATGATTCCCGCCCTTATCGAGGCCGGTTATGGAAGACGATTTTCCTACGGCATGATAACGGTTTCAGGTTCACTCGGCATAGTTATCCCTCCTTCAATACCAATGATCCTTTACTGCCTGGTGATGAACGCGTCGGTGGCCGAGCTTTTTATGGCAGGAATCCTGCCGGGTCTAATCATAGGGTTTTCCTTGATGGTTTACGCGTATATCCAGGCCAAACGGAAGGGATGGAAGACAAGAAAAAAACCGTCAATTAAAGAGCTGTTAAACTCAGCCAAAGAGGGCGTCTGGGCGCTTTTGCTCCCCGTCATAGTCCTGGGCGGAATCTATTCCGGCATATTCACACCTACGGAGGCTGCCGCTGTGAGCGTAGTCTATGCACTCTTTGTAGAAATTGTCATTTACAGGGAGTTCGGAATCAAGGATCTGTCAGGGATCTGTGAACAGGCCGCCATACTATCAGCCTGTCTTCTATTTATCCTTTCATGTGCGATGACATTTGTATGGCTTCTTACCGCGGAGCAGATCCCGGTGCAGTTGGCCGATTTCATAATGAAGCATATCCAAAGCCCCTGGATGTTCCTGCTGGCGATAAACCTGCTCTTTCTTTTGCTGGGCTGCTTTATGGACGACGTGAGCGCCATGCTTGTTTTGGCGCCTCTGTTCGTTGAGACCTTGAACCGGTTCGGCATTGATTTTGTCCACTTCGGAATAGTGATGGTTCTCAATATTCAATTCGGAATGCTTACACCGCCTTTCGGCCTCAATCTCTTTGTAGCCATGGGGATTACAAGGGCATCGCTCATGGATATAGCACGAGGAGTATTTCCCCTCCTGATCATCCTTCTGGCCTGCCTGTTCCTTGTTACTTATGTGCCATCGATCTCCCTGTTCCTGCCTAACCTTTTGCTCAGGTAAAAAGTTGGACCTGCAATCCATAAAATTTTTGAAAACCATGAAATATATTAAGGAGGCAAATAATTATGTTTAGCTCATTGATTGAAAAACGCCGGAGCATAAGAAGGTATGAGGAAAAGCAAGTGGAACCTCAAAAAATAGCATCCCTGGTGGAAGCCAGTCTCAGGGCCCCTTCCTCCATGGGAACAAACCCCTGGCGCTTTGTTGTAGTGACAGATAAAGGAATCCTGAGAAAACTGTCACTTGCAAAAGAACACGGGTCTTCTTTTCTCTCGGGCGCCCCGCTTGGGATTGCTATATGTGCCGATCCTTCCAAAAGCTCTGTGTGGATTGAAGACGCATCCATAGCTGCAACCTATATCCAGCTTGCAGCGGAAGATATAGGCCTTTCCAGTTGCTGGATACAGATCCGTGAAAGAATGCATAATAAGGAGAAAACCTCCGAACAATACATCGCGGAACTCCTCAACATCCCGGCTGCCGTTCGTGTCGAGGCAATTGTGGCAATTGGCTATCCTGCAGAAAAAAAGACTCCCCATTCAAGGGACTCATTACAGTATGAGAAGGTTTACGCCGGCGAGTATGGAAGGCCTTACAGGGAAGGATTCTAAATCAGATTCTGATTGACAGACAGATTTAACTCCAATATTTACACGTAGAACGGGGCGGTACATCCGATACCATTGAGTAAAAGGAGAAATGCTTTTTATCCACAATTATTAAGGCGTTAAGGAGGGCAAGATGAAAAGAGCTGGTTTACTTGCATTGGTTTTTGTTATGTTGACTGCGGTCAATCTTCATGCGGATGGGCCAAAGGTAGTTGTAGCCACAGGCGGCATAGGTGGGGTTTATTACTATTACGGCACTCAGGTTGCCGAGATAATGAGCAAAAACAATGTTGCTTCCACAACCGCGATTCAAACCGCTGCATCCGTTGACAACATGATGCTGGTTCGGGACAAGACCGATCCGGCAAAAGGAACCTATTTCTTCGCAACCGTCCTTCCCGACACGGCATATTTTACCTTTACGGGAAAACATGAAAAATTTGCACAAAAACCCGCAAAAGCATGCATATTGTGGATGATGTATCCGAACTTTCTGCATATTGTAACAACCAACAAGTCTGGAATAACAAAGCTTTCCGATCTGACCGACAAAAGAGTTTCAACAGGTGCACCCGGTTCAGGAACTGAATTTACCGCCCTCAACCTGCTTGAGGCAGCCAAAATTGACCCCGCCAAATTCAAGAAATGGGAAAAACTTGGCGCAAAAGAATCGGATGAGGCACTTGCCAACGGAACACTTGATGCGTACGTTTGGTCGGGCGGCCTGCCTACAGGCTCAATAGTGGAACTTTCCAACACCTTGAAAAGGAAAGGTATGAATCTATTTTTGGTTCCCCTTCCAGCAAGCGATCCAGGCGTGGCAGCTTTCATGAAGGCGTTCCCCGGGTTGACAGACGCAAAGGATATTCCAAAAGAGATCTACGGAACAGATGAAAACACCCCGACACTGGCCTTCTGGAATATGTTTGTATGCCCGGAGTCAACGCCGGCTGATCTTGCCTACAAGGCTACAAAGGTGCTTTTTGAAAATGTTCAAACACTTCACTCATCTGTGAAGGCGGCAAAGGATACCAACCCGGAGGCAACAGCCAAATTTGTAGGAAAGACAGCTATCCCCTTTCACCCGGGGGCAGTTAAGTATTTCAAGGAAAAGGGATTAGTAAAATAACTGAGTGATGCTGAAAAAAGGGCTAATAGCATCAGTAGCGGTTCTGGCTCTTCTGGTGCTGATGTTCAGACCTGCCCTTCTTAAGACAGACACCCAGACTCGACTGCTGGCGCTTTTCCGCTGGCAGTCGGGAGAAATCAAATTTGTCAATTCAGTCACTCAACGGCCCGTAGTCATTCGATTCAATATCGGAAGCCGTTTTCACAATTTTTCTATCTTAACCGATGAAGCAACTGAAGAATATTACTCCCACGGCCTTTATGATTTAAAAAGAGCCGTTTCAAAAGATTCCACGATGACCTTGAAGTTTTGTTCCATGAAAGGCATCTCGGTCACTGTCGGTTTTTATAGAATTCATGTTCAGGACGGCTGCCTTGAGGTATCTATCCTATGGAAAATATAATCAAGAAACTTATAGCCGTCCTTGGGATTACAGGGGCCCTTTACCACCTGTATCTTGTCATTCATCCTTATACTCCCCTTTCCAATTTTCACGTTTCAATTCTGGATCTTACGCAGATCCAAAGGGCTGCACACGTATTTCTTATAGCTACACTTGGCTATCTTGTAAGCCTTTTGAGATGGAAGAAAAGATCTATCGCCGGGGGAATACCGCTTGCCATAATGACGGGGTTTATCATCTTAGGATTTATCGGCCTTAATATTCCTTATTACCTTAAAACAATGGCCGTTGCAGTTTGGGCACTTGTAATTTTTCCTACTATTTTCCCATCTTTCCAAAAACCGGCAAGTCTGATATGCGCAACTTTGAGTGCTCTACCTTTCCTTTATCTGCACATAACCTATGAAAAACTCATATACAGGGCGATCATGCCAGAGCCCTGGGATTTGATAATGTCTTTGACGGAGATACTCCTTGTCCTGGGCGTCATATTTAGGCTGAGTGGACCTATCATGCCTAGTCTCGTAATGATATTTCTCCTCTACAATCTTTATGGTAACCATATACCAGGACTATTCTCCAACCCCGGATTTGATCTGGATATGCTGCTGGGAAAGCTTTACTGTGAAACTGAAGCAGGCATTTTCGGGTCCATTACTGGCGTTTCCCTCAAGTATCTAGTATATTTTACGATCCTTGGTGCAATCGTCACCAGGCTGAATTTTGGAAAAATCATAGCCAACATAGCGCTTCTTTTCGTAGGCAGAAGCCCTGCCTCACCGGGAAGAGCGTGTTCTGTTATGGCAGTGCTCATGGGCATGTTTTCCGGATCAGGGGCTGCAGATACTCAATTCGTCGCAACACTAACTAAGCCTCTTTTTGAAAAGGTTGGTTATGAAAAGCTGGTGGCCGCAGGAGTAATTGCAACTGTGGGATCAATAGCTTACATCACCCCGCCTGTGATGGGGTCCATTTCTTTTATCATGGTGGAACTCCTCTCAATTCCCTACTCGCATATTATAGCAATGGCCATTACACCCATGCTTTTATATTTATTCTCCATCGTTACATATAACGAGTTGTACGTACGAAAGGAAAAACTACTCCAATTAGAAATTTCTTCCCTTATTGATTTTTCTTATTTCAAACGATACTGTTATGTATTTATTCCTATAGTGATCATAATTATTATGATTTACAGAGGTTACAGCATCAACATTACTGTAACCGTAGCATCGCTTTTATTTGTTGTATTTGCTTTTGTTGATCCAAGCATACGCCCACCATTTGGAAACCTCTTGAAGGCGCTGGAAGAAGGCGTCACAGGCCTGCTTCCTATAGCCAGTGCTGTGATCGCCGCCAATATGATCATGTCCATGATGGTTATGAGTGGTCTGGCCTCCAAGTTTTCTATCTTTTTAATGGAAATAAGCGGAAGCAGCATACTTTTGGCAACCCTCTTTACCGGCGTCTTCAGCCTCATACTGGGAATGGGCGTACCGCCCATAGCAACCTATGTCCTGACCTCAGCCTTGACTGCTCCCACCATACAGAAACTGGCTATCATAAACGGTATTCCTGAGGAAGCAGCTCTGCTCGCGACACATATGTTTCTATTTTATTTTGCTGTGTTGGCGGAGGTTACCCCGCCGGTCGCCCTTTCCGCTTATGCAGCTAGCGCTGTGCTGGGTACGGACCCCATAAGAACCGGGGTATTTGCGGCACGCGTCGCCCTTCCCAAATATTTCATAGGGATTACCTTCATCCTTTCCATGAGCGGCACAGGCCTTCTTATACTTCCGGTTCTTCAGACAATGCAGGGGCTGGAGGCATTCGCCTACATCTTTGTCAGGATAATTTTTTCAATCATTGCTGTTTTCAATCTCAATGTGGCCGTAGTGGGTTTTTTCAGAAAGAGGTTCTCCGCTATAGAAAGGTTTTTAGTTGGGATCTGCGCAGTATCGCTCTTTTATCCGGATATAAAGGCAAATATAGTTGCAGCCATATTGAGTTTAATTATACTGACCAAGAAATGGATAGAAACTAAATCTTAGTAAAAATAGCACCTTTAAAATGCCAGGATGTGTCAAATAATTAACCATTTGATTTTTAAAGATATAAACTATTTTGAAAGAGGTAAAAATTATGAGAAGCTGTTTAATAGTTTTAAAATTTGCCTTTGCACTGTTGATATTGGCTCTTCCCGTGATGGCAGGAGCATTTGATTACAAGAGCTGGGTCCCTCTCCTGCCTGCCGAACTTGGCGGCCTGAAAAAAATTGGGAAACACGAAGGGATGAACATGGAAATGAATAATGAAAAGTGGGCTACCCTGACCCAGACTTACGGAGATGAGAACACTGATAAAGAGATATCCATAACCATTGTCTGCGGCACAATGGCTCCGCAGATGCAGCAGTTCAAATCCATCCCTAAGATGAAGATGGAAACAGATGATCAGATCATGACAAACATATCCGTGGCCGGTCGCGAAGGCTTTCTTATTTTTGATAAAAATGAAAAAAGCGGCTATCTCATGATTCCACTTGGCAATCAAATGCTTATCACCCTGGAAACTGAAAACGCAGCAGATCAGGACAAGTTGACCGCCATAGCCACCGAACTGCCTCTTGATAAATTTAAATGTGGGGAAAAATAGTCATCCCTGACTCTGGCGGCATCTCGTGTCCCTGCTGAAAGACACAAGAAGGGATGAAGAGGCTGAGAAGACTATCATCAGCATAAACCCTATTCTATATGCTTCAAGGGGATAGATTCTTATCCCTTCTGCCATATCACCGTTCCAGTAAAGGTCCAGAATCCATCCCAGAAGTGGCTGAAGGATCATGGGACCCAGCATTACACCCATATTGCACACACCTGAGACTGTTCCTGCCAGATGAGGAGGCACAGATTCCTTAATGAAGGCAAAGCCTATGATCATTACACTGGATGAAAAGCCTGTCGCCGCGATAAAGAGAACAAGAAGCCAGACGGAGAGACCCGGGATATAAAGGACTATGATCCAGCATATACAGGCAGCCGTTGATCCCAGAACATAGATTGGTTTTCTTCTTCCAACCCTGTCGGAAATCCACCCCGCCAAGGGCCCGCCTAATGCCCAGGCAACCAGAAGTATAGAAGCAACAGCAGAGCTTTCCACACTGGAAAGACCGTAATGTGTGCTTAAAAACGGAACCCCCCATAGTCCAGAGAAGGCCATTATAGGTCCTACGATTCCGCTGGGAGCCAGGGAGAGTATCCATGTATTAGGATAGCGCAAGACCTTCCCGACCCCCGCAAATACCCCTGCCAGGCTGAGGAAAGCAGCCTCTCCGAATTGGGAAGAAAAGCTTCTATAACCTCTCTCGGAAGGGTCGTCCCTCACCACAAACCATATAGCCAGGCCAAGGAAAAAGGTGACTGCAGCCGTAAAAAGCATCACCGGCCTCCACCCAAAGACATCCACCATGATCCTCAAGGGAACACCTGCCGATATAGCTCCGGCCAGTCCGCAAAGAAGAAGCATTCCGCTCAACATCGCGTAGCGATGGGAAGGAAACCAGCCGTTTGAAAGCTTCAAGATTGCGACAAAGGCGACTGCCGAAGCAGCTCCTATAAGGAGCCTCCCCAGCCCGGCCGAGGCAAGGTTGGGGGCTGATGCAAAAAGGGCTGTACCAAGCGCTGCAACCATGCTCCCTGTTGTCAGAAGCCTCCTGGGGCCCCAGTGGTCTGCCAGTATGCCCGTGGGAATCTGCATGACCACATATGAGTAAAAATAAAATGCCGACAGATTACCAAGAGCGGCAGCTGTAATTCCGAGATCCTTCATGAGTTCAGTGGTCATTACAGCCGGCGCTATCCTGAGATAGAATCCTATTAGATAGAAAAGTGCCCCTAAACCCCAAACCGAAAGTGAGAGCCCGGCAGCAGGAAAACGATCACTAGATCTTTCCGGTATCGCTTTGGGATCGAGCAAACCCATAGGCATCCCATATCCTTTCTTTTAGGTAACTGATTAATGCATGATCGTATTCCGTCACATGAAAACAGTAGCCGTCTTCACCAAGGAGCCCTTTCGGCACCACCTCCCCTTTTTCCATGGGATCGGCAATCATCTGCTCGTAGAAGCAAACGGAAAGCCAACGCTCAGAAGGATCTTCCACTATATCCACAAGGGCAAAAAGCATAGAGTCCTCTGGTCCTGTATTTCTAAATCCTGCTCTCATGGAATATGATACGCCGGGCCTGGGATGAAACCGTAAAACCACATCTTCCATAGCCTCAAGGGTATGCCTCAAGGAAGCAAAGGCTGCCTTGACTGCTCCCGGGTCATTGTCCCATCCCTCAAGCAAAAGAGACAGCTCCCTGAGCTCATCTTGTGTCCCCCACACGGGCCTACCTCCTTCCCCTGTCCTCTGGAGATCTTCCGGGTGAGCCGGCGAGAAGCTCCTTGAACGGATTATTGAAACGTCCCTTTGTTCTGTTCTTGTCGGATGTGTTTCCCGATTGCGGCAAGCTGTCTTCCTTTTTTCTTGAAACCGCATCATTTGACTTCATTGAAAGAGATACGCGTCTTCTTTCCAGATCCACACTAAGCACCTTCACCTTCACCCTTTGTTGAACTTTGACTATTTCGGTGGGATCTTTTACAAACCGATCGGCAAGTTCACTGATGTGCACCAGTCCGTCCTGGTGCACTCCTACATCCACAAAGGCTCCAAAGGCGGTCACGTTTGTAACGACACCATGAATCAACATGCCGGCCTCCAAGTCTTCGATCTTTTCAACCCCTTCTGTAAACTCAGTCTTTTCAAACCTTGTCCTGGGGTCGCGCCCAGGCTTTGCCAGTTCATTTATTATGTCATCAAGGGTCGGCATTCCTACTGTATCACTAATATAGCGTTCCTTCCGAATAGCCTTTCTGAGCTCTGCACTTCTTATGAGATCCCCTACTGTGCATTCCAGATCTCTCGCCATTGCCTCCACAACGGAATAGCTCTCAGGATGAACCGCGCTTTCATCAAGTGGATTAACAGCCCCCCTGACTCGCAAAAATCCGGCCGCCTGCTCAAATGTCTTTGCACCCATGCGCGGTACACGCTTCAAATCCTCGCGGGACTTAAAAGATCCATTTTCATCTCTATAGACCACAATGTTTCGCGCCAGTTGCGGTCCGAGGCCGGACACATAAGAGAGAAGCTGCCTGCTTGCCGTATTTACATCCACTCCCACAGCATTAACACAGCTTATTACCACGTCATCAAGGCTCTTTTTAAGGGCCTTTTGATCCACGTCATGTTGATACTGGCCAATCCCTATGGCCTTTGGCTCAATCTTTACGAGTTCAGCCAGCGGATCAATCAGTCGCCTCCCGATAGATACCGCACCTCTCACTGTCAAGTCATAATCAGGGAACTCCTCCCGGCCAGCCTCCGAGGCAGAGTAGACCGATGCCCCGCTTTCATTGACCATGATAATTAAAATTTTACAATCCAGAGAAAGACCTCTCAGGAAATTCTCTGTCTCCCGCCCACCTGTCCCGTTGCCCACAGCAATCGCCTCGATCCCGAAGCGTGCGCAAAGATTCCTGACAACATTACCCGCATCTTCCCTCGCCCTGTCTGAAAGCAGTGGATATATCGTTTCATTGTGGAGGAGTTTGCCCTGGGGGTTAAGACAAACCAATTTGCATCCGGTCCTAAAACCCGGATCTATGCCCATGACCCTGCGCTCACCCAACGGCGGGGAAAGCAAAAGCTGACGCAGGTTGGAAGCAAAGACGGAAATTGCCTCCTGGTCGGCCCTCTTTTTGGTTTCTGTACGGATCTCCGTCTCCATGGAGCCGGCAAGAAGCCTCCTGTAAGCATCTTCCACCGCCATGCTCACCTGCCCTTCAGCAGGCATATCTTTTCTTACAAACAAAGCATCGATAAGGGATATAGCCTTATCCTCCGGAGGAGCGATCTTCAAGGTGAGTATTCCCTCCTTCTCTCCCCTTCTCATTGCCAGGATCCGGTGGGAAGGCGCCTTTGAAACAGGTTCCTGCCAGTCAAAGTAATCACGGTATTTCGCACCCTCCGCCTCCTTGCCTTCAACAACCTTGCAGATGAAGACGCCTTCTTCTCCAAAAAGCCTTCGAAGGCCGGCCCTTGCCTCCTGGTGTTCGCTGATCCTCTCGGCAATGATGTCTCTGGCTCCTGCCAGTGCATCCTGCAGGTTCAGTACCCCTTTCTCAGGGTTTATAAAAAGTCCTGCATCGTTTTCAAGATTAAGGGATTCATAGTTCATAATCCTGTCAGCCAGCGGTTCAAGCCCCTTTTCTTTTGCAACGGTAGCCCTGGTTCTTCTCTTGGGTCTGAAAGGCAGATATATATCTTCCAGGTGCGACATGGAGGAGGCTTCAAGCACCTTTTTTTCCAGTTCGACATCCAGCACGCCCTGATCCTTGAGAGACTTCAGGATAACCTCGCGTCTTTTATCCAGCTCATCAAGCTGCTCCATCCTGTCGCGGATTGAAGCTATAGCTACTTCGTCGAGGCCCCCAGTATGCTCCTTCCTGTAGCGGGCAATAAAAGGCACTGTTGCTCCCTCCATCAGGAGTCTGGATGCGGCATCAACCTTTTCCTGCCCGACAGAAAGCTCCAGGGCTATAATCTCTATGTGTTTTGGGTTCATCAGTTCCTCCGAAGAACAAACAAGATCCCGATCCCGTCACAGATAGAAAAGGGTCTTTCTGGCACGGTTTTCCCTATAGTGGCAATATGTAATAAAACCTTATCTTGGAAATAGAATAGGCAGGTTTAAATCCAAAGGGGGAGGCTCCGGTTCGCCAAGTAAATTAATCGGGAGTAGGGCAGAAGACCTCCCCCAGGGGGAGTTATCCTGTTAGTCTTTTTTACTTGACGGCATCCCTCAGGGCCTTACCCGGGACAAACTTGGGAACTTTCTTCGCCTTGATCTTGATCTCTGCTCCGGTCTTGGGATTTCTTCCTGTTCTAGCCTTCCTCTTATCCACCTTAAAGGTTCCGAAACCTACCAGGGTTACGGATCCCTTCTTGAGTGCGCCCTTGACAGTGTCAATAACGCAATCAACAGCTGCCTGCGCAGCCTTTTTGGTCCCAACAACTTTAGCCACCTCATTAACCAGATCACTCTTGTTCATAGCCTACTCCTTTCTCCAATAAAGTGGTTTTTGGTTATGAACATGAGCAACTAGCATAGCTTTTTTCATTTTTCAACAAAAAATATCTTTAATGATAGATTTTGTATGGTAATACTGTAAATCGCTCAGTGCCATGGATCCATCCGGCCGGAACAAAGGTGGATTATCTATTTTATATATACGTTCATTCAGTTTGCTTTGCTTTGCAATCCTCTCCGGGACTTCCGGGGTGAGTCCTATTGCTTTGTTTACATCGTCAGGAAATTTTCCTGGATCAGCGGTTTCATAAATCACTGCCAACTTCTCGTGACTCCCGCCCAGATATGTATCGAGCGCCTTCCACCCCACCGCCCCATGAGGCTCAATAACCACCCCATAACGGTCAAAGACCTCCTTCATGGCTGAGTAATGGTCTTTATTGGAGACAGGAATTGAATACAGGTCTCTCCTCATCGCGCTCATATCCGGCAGGATGTCCATCACTCCTTCTTGAACCACCTTTCCCTCCGTATCACGTCTGTCATATACGTGACCACCGTAAAGGTCCACAAGCCTTGCGAAGTTACTTGGATTTGAAACGATCATTGCAGAAGAAGGTGACTTTCTGGAAGGCTTAACTATATAACGACCGGTTTTGAGGAAAACCGGAAATTCATCGTTTTCATTCACTCCACAAAGTATTTTGGATATGGGAAGTCCCATTTCACGAGCAAGCACGGTGCCCATCATGTCTCCGAAATTTCCCGAAGGAACGCTTGCAATCATCGGCTCATCAAAAGATGCTACCCTTGAGTAGGCGAAAAAAGGATAAACCGCCTGGGGCAGGAGCCTGCCGAGGCTTAT
>QZIK01000101.1 GCA_003599015.1 Desulfobacteraceae bacterium
ATATAAGTCCAGTCAGCCTCTGTAGCGTATATCATACCTTAGGCGAAGGTTACCGGCAAGCCTGCGGGCCTCTCCTGTCAGTCTATCTCTCTCTTTCGGGTTATGAACCACCCCCTTTAACACAACCGTATCGCCTTCAAGCTCTACATCAAGGGTGGGAAGAAACAGGTCGGGATTAATCAGGAGACCAGCCTTGATCCTGGCTACCTCTCGCCTGAGCCTGACCGTGTTGCGGCAGCCCTCATTGCAGTAACGGTCTCTTTCAGTAAGTCCGGCAACAAGGTTTTCAATAATTTCATCCGGTTTACTTTTTTCCGTGTCAAAGACAAGGTCAAAGCACGCTGGATCATCCCAGTCCATGCCGTATATGCTGCGGATAAAACCAGATCGTTCGCGGTCAGTTTTTTCTATAAGCCATTTTGCCGTATCCATATCCACGGTCTCCCGCTTCATTATTCGGTCTATCCTTTGTTGTATAGGCGCTTTTATCCTGACCCTGAGAGCATAGGGTATGTCCACTAAAAGAAAATTGCCTCCCCTCCCCATAAGAACAACCCGGTCCCTGAGTGCATAATCAAGCATTATGCTTTGAATCAAAGCGACAAATCCCCTGAAAGACCAATCGTACCTTTCCCAAACCGAAGGCGACCGCTCGTCCAGTTCTTTACTCCACTGTTCCCACTCTGTACCAGCCTTTCGCGTGTCATTGAGTATTCTTTCTTTGTCCACGATTTCATAAGATAGACTGCGCGCCACTGCGTGTCCTATCTCACGGCCGCCGCTTCCAAACTCCCTTGAAATAGTCAAAACCGCCATATTATGTTCCAGCTCTTTCTAGCGAACATTTACTGAAAGATTCACTCCTGCACACCAGGGCTCGCCTCTGTTGCAGCACGCATCATTCTTTTAACCAAAAGCTTACCCACTGCAATAACGGCAAACGCGAAAAATGCTTCCGTGAAATATACAGTCCATTTGCTGGGATTCAGCCATCCCGTCACAAACGGATCTGTTATCATCATCTCTCCGCCCACCTTGCCCAGAATAGCAGCTCCTATGTAAATGATTATAGGGTACTTATCCATCAGGAAAGACAGCAGGTTGCTGGTAAAAACTACAAAAGGGATACTCAATCCGAGGCCGAACAGAAGAAGAAACAAATTGCCGTGCGAGGCCCCGGCAACTGCCAGCATGTTGTCAACAGCCATTGTTATGTCTGCTATAACAATGATCCTTATTGCCTGCGAGAGACTGGCCGCTTCTCTCTTGACACTCTCATCAGGCGCTCCTTCCACAAAGAGTTTTACTGCGATCCAGAGGATAACCGCTCCTCCCAGCAGCTTGATGAAGTTGATAAGGAGCAGTTGAGAGGCGACGAACGTCAAAACAACCCTCAATATTACGGCTGCCGCAGAACCGAAGATGATTCCCTTCATTCTCTGCGGCTTTGGCAGGGAACGAACAGCCATTGCTATTACTACCGCATTGTCGCCAGCCAAAATCAAATCAATTATGACGATACTAACAAGGCTGCTTAAAAAAGCTAAGTTAAAATCAATCGTTCCCAACATATTTTCTACCGGTAATATTGAAAGCAGACCATTTTAATTATCAACGGCACCCTCAGTGTCTTTACTTAAGCAACTAAGGGTCGGCTACGTCCGCTTGAAGGAAAAAAGGTTTTTGAGGGCGGTCCAGCCCATCTTGCGTCGCAGAATACCAAGCTGATCCTGGAGTGGCAGGTTCTTTGGGCAGACATCCTCACATGCAAGCAATCCCATGCAGCCAAAGATTCCCTCATCCGTTCCAATGACATCAAAATACTCCTTTTCGGTCCTGCTGTCTCTGGGATCCAGCATAAACCGGGCTATACGGTTAAGTGCAACAGCACCAACAAAATCCTCTCTCATGTTGGCCGTGCCGCAGGCAGCCACACAGCAACCGCACTCCACACACCGTTCCAGCTCATATATCTCCTCGGCAACGGCGTTTTCCATTCTTTCTTCCTGCGCTGCAGGGTCAAAGGCCTTATCCGTGTGGATCCATGAACCAACTTTTTCATTCATTGCCCTGAACCAGGTTCCGGTATCAACAGACAGATCTCCAATCAGTTTAAAGACAGGAAGGGGCATGAGAATGATCCTTTCTGGAAGCTCCCTTGTCAATGTCTTGCATGCAAGCCCGGGGCGTCCGTTTATTACCATTGCACATGAACCGCAGATTCCCGCCCTGCAGCAGAAGTCAAACTGGAGAGAAGGGTCCTGCTCCTCCCTTATGCGTGCAAGCGCAATAAAGAGGGTCATACTGTCAGTCTCCTCCAACTGGAACCCATCTGTGTGGGGCACTGATTTTGGGTCTTTCGGATTGTATCGGAATATCTCGAATGTAAGCTTCCTTCCCATGTTAGGCTCCTATCACTCCACCATCGCAGCTTATTATCTTGCAGACCCCGTAACCTCTCTCGCCGGGGGGAAGATCAAAGATCTTTGAGACAGGCTCATAATCCAGAACAGGAAGATCAGAACCCTCATTCCAGGTCGCAAGCGTCCTCTTGAGCCAATCCCTGTCATTTCTCTCCTCATAATCCTCTCTGGCATGGCATCCCCTGCTCTCTGTTCGCAAAAGGGCCGCATAGGCGACACATAGGGCAAGCCTGAGCATTCCCCTTATCTTTATCGCCAGGGCAAGCTCAGGGTTTGCACCGACACCGTTTGATCGGAGCCCTACCCTCTGGGCTCTTTCATGGATCTTCTGAAGATTGTCAACCGCAGCACCGAGGTCCTTTCCGTTTCTGAATATCCCGACCCTTTCCATCAGTTCGTCCTGCATTGCGTTTCTGACCGCAAAGACGTTCTCTTTGCCGTCCTTGCAGTTGACGATACGACTGATCCTTTCCTGCTGCAATTTAGCCGCAGCCAAGGCTATGGAAGTTGAAAAGCTTGTTTCATAGCCGTGCAGAAACTCCACTACCTTTTCTCCCACAATTTTACCTGCCACAACCGTCTCAGCAAGCGAGTTGCCCCCCAGCCTATTGAATCCGTGCAGGTCCCAGCAGGCGGCCTCACCTGCTGAAAAAAGTCCTTTAAGACCGTAGGCGGCTCCGTCCTTGTTGGTCCTTACTCCTGACATGGTATAATGCTGAGCCGGCCTTACCGGAATAAGGTCCTTGACCGGGTCTATACCCAGGAAATTGTGACAAATCTCATCAACCTCACGGAGCTTAGTCCTTATGTGCTGGACCCCAAGATGCCTGATATCCAGCCACAAATGATCTCCATAGGGGCTCTTTACGCCCAGGCCTTTTCTTATGTGATGGGTCATCCACCTTGATACAACGTCGCGGGATGCGAGTTCCGCCTTTTTTGGTTCATACTGGGGCATGAACCGCTCCTTGTTAACATCAAGGAGCGTGCCTCCATCACCCCTGCATCCTTCTGTTACCAAAATATTGGTAGGTACAATGCCTGTCGGATGGAACTGTATCGCCTCCGGGTTCCCTATGGGCACAATGCCTGTATCAATGGCCAGCACAGCCCCACTCCCGTCATTTATAACTGCATTTGTGGTCTCCCTGTATATCTTGCCAAAGCCGCCTGTTGCGATAAGGGTCGCCTTGGCCAGATAGATCCTGAGATCTCCTGTTTTAAGACAGCGTGCCACAGCTCCTGTACAGGTCGTACCATCATGGATAAGGGCTATTGCCTCTGTTCGATCGTGAACCTTCACACCCAGTTCAACTACTTTGTTGTCCATGGTGTAGAGCAATGTGTGCCCGGTTCCGTCCGAGGTGTAACAGGTTCGCCACTTGGCAGTGCCCCCGAAATCCCTTGCAGTGATAAGTCCTTCCCTCTCAGAGGCTTCAACCTTTTCAAACTGCTTTCCTCCTTTGTAATAGGTTGACGGACCAGCAACTACCCTGTTCCAGGGGGTCCCCCAGAAGGCCATCTCTCTCACCGCAACTGGAGCTGTTTCCACGAAAAGTCTTGCCACCTCCTGGTCGCATCCCCAGTCCGAGCCCTTTACGGTATCCTCAAAATGGACCTGGGGGCAGTCTCCTTCACCCATGCAACAACTTCCCAGGGATGCCTGCATACCACCCTGCGCTGCAGATGAATGGGAACGTCTCGGAGGTACTATGCTCAGGCATATAACTTCAAAACCGGCGGAAGCCGCCTCAACCGCCACGCGCTCGCCTGCCAGACCGGCCCCTATACACAAAAGATCTGTTACAATGATTTCCACCGCCTGAACTCCTCTAGATGGTGAGGGTTAAAAAACGAACAATCGTTATGAGCCCTATTGCAATAAATATAGCGGTCAGGATATTTTCAAACCTTTTCATTCCTTTCCGATCTTTTCTTTTTATAAAGCCCCATTTTACTCCAATGCGGTAAAAGCCAATCCCCACATGCAACTCCACCATGGGAAGGAGTATGAGGTAGAAAACGAGCCAGAAACCTCCCTGGACCCTTGCGGCGCTCTTTGCCGCTGTTATCGGAAGATCGGTCAATACAGTCCACATATGGATGGATCCCATTATGAGTATTATCATGGCTGTCACAACCTGGACAAGCCAAAGCCATGTATCGGTGTGACGAAGCAACCTGCCGTGCTTCCAGATCACAGACTGCTGTTCAGAACGGAAAGGCACCTTTCGTGCCGCCAGAACGAAATGAAGGAGAAATGTAATCCCTATGAGTGGTCCGCCTACCTGTGCCATATAGGTATCCTCAAAAAACCTGGCGATGGTATTCATGGCCCCGGCACCCAGATTGACACTTGCCACCAGAACCATGTGGCTCCACATAAATAGTATCAGGCCGGTGCCTGTAAGGGCCTGCAGCCAGTCAAGATAAGCAGCCAGCCCGGTTCGTTCTCTTACAAAAACGGTTGTGTCAATCGCCATAGCCTAACACCTCCTATTCTAACACACATGGCAGCAGATCCTGCTGATTTCCCGGATCTTTTCATGCAATCACTTTTAGATCTTGGAGATCGGAATCCACAAACAGGAACCTTTCAGCCTTGCCATGTTCAGCCCTCTGATGGGAGGACTTAGATTGTCTTACACACCTGCTCGATGGCAGCCGCCATGGCCTCGTCTTCCTTGCGTATATCCTCAATGGTCTTGGGCTTGACGGAGGCAGGTTTTTCGGCAAGGCCGTATTTCCATTTTAGGAACTGCTCTCCAGTGGTCCGGTAGAGAGCATAGATCAGAAGATCATAATCATCCCTTGCAAGGTCTCCGATCTTTTTCCTCGCGTCTTCAAGCTCAGGCTCAAGAAAATCGGCAGCCCTGCCGGTCACGGGCGTCTCTCCCCTCTTATATCCCTTCAACACCTTCTTTTGTACCTCCGGGTCAATGGGAATTGGAGTTCTCCCGTAAAGCCCGAAGACAAGATCCTTAACCTCATTGGTTACCATTTTATATCTTCCGAAAAGGACATTGAGCACTGCCTGAACGCCCACTATCTGGCTTGTGGGAGTGACGAGGGGAGGCATACCAAGTTCCTTCCTTGTTACAGCTACATCCTTGTATACCTCATTAAGCCTGTGAAGGGCCTTGGCTTCCTTAAGCTGGCTTACAAGATTGGAAATCATGCCGCCTGGGACCTGATGGACAAGAACCCCTGTATCGATAACAGACATGCGATGTTTAGCCAGAAAGTCCCTATACTTGGGTGCAACACTTTCCATGTGCTCCCCCAGTTCAAGCAGGGTGTTGAGATCAAAACCGGGGTCTCTTACCGTTCCGTAAAGGGTTGCGACTATAGGCTCCACAGCAGGCTGGCTGGTCCTGAGAGCAAAGGGGGCAAGGCAAGTATCCACTATATCCACACCTGCCTTTATGGCTTCGAGATAAACCATTGAGGCCATGCCGCTTGTATAATGGGTATGGAGATGTATTGGAATTGATATCTCCTTTTTCAGCTCTGTAATCAGGTTAGCGATGTCAAATGGGGCCATGATCCCTGCCATATCCTTAAGGCATAGGGTGTCTGCGCCCATTTCAACTATCTCTTTTGCTTTCTTTAGGTAGTAGCCTATATTAAATACCTCTCCTCCCATCCTTCTTTCGGTCAGCGAATAGCAGATGGTACCCTGAAAATGCTTCCCGTTTGCCTTAATGCGCTCCACCACAGTCTCAAAATTTCTGAAGTCGTTGAGGGCATCAAAAACCCTGAATACATCAACCCCGACCTCGCAGGATTTGTCCACAAAAAGCTTTGCAACATCATCTGCATAATTGCGGTAACCGACCAGGTTCTGTCCTCGGAGGAGCATTGAAAATGGAGTTTTTCTGATATATTTTTTAAGAATACGCACCCGCTCAAATGGATCTTCAGCCAGAAACCTGTGCATTGTGTCGAAGGTTGCTCCTCCCCATACCTCCATGGCCCAGAAACCCACATCATCCATCCTCTCGGCAATGGGGAGCATGTCTTCGGTTCTCATTCTTGTCGCAAGCAGAGACTGGTGTCCGTCCCTGAAGGTATTATCCTGAATTTTCAGAGGATTCTTAGGTCCTTTCTCCAGATAACTATCCATCTTCACTCTCCTTCGGCAGAAAACCCAATCCTGAGGTTAATTCCAATCATCTGTCCTTAACTCCAACCCTCGATGAAATATAGGTTATTATATCCCTGGTGCTGGTTCCAGGTCCGAAAACCTCTGCAATCCCGCATTCCTTGAGGGCAGGGATGTCTTCATCGGGTATTATTCCTCCTCCCAGGACCAGCACATCATTTACACCTTTTTCCCGTAACAGCTCCATAATTTTTGGAAAAAGATAATCGTGAGCCCCGGAAAGTATGCTTAAGGCAATCACATCCACGTCCTCCTGGATGGCGGCCTCAACTATCTGTGCAGGCGTTTGCCTCAAACCCGTATAAATTACCTCCATTCCTGAGTCCATCAATGCGCTGGCAATGACCTTTATGCCCCTGTCATGCCCGTCAAGTCCCGGCTTGGCCGCCAGCACTCTGATCTTCTTGGTTTTGCTCATTTCGCAAACTCCCCCTTTCACACCAACGAAGCATTTCAATTTCCGAGTGTGCTCACCGCCCGGTATTCACCAAAAACAGATCTCAGCACATCGCAGATCTCTCCGAGGGTGGCATAGGCCTTCACCGCATCAAGGATAAGGGGCAATAGATTATCCCTGCCCCTTGCAGCCTTTTCAAGCCCCTGCAGGGCAACTTTGACTCCGGCATTGTCCCTGCTAAGCCGCATCTTCTTGAGCTTATGTACCTGTGCCTCCCGTACAGAAGGATCCACCCTCAAAAGATTCGAGGGCCTTTCCTCCTTTACCTGGAAGCGGTTTACTCCCACTACCACCCTCTCCTTCTCTTCGATCTGTCTTTGGTACCGGTAAGCGCTGTCCTGGATTTCTCTCTGCACATACCCCTTTTCAATAGCCTCAACCGCTCCTCCCATCTCATCTATCTTTCTGATGTACTCTTTTGCCCTATCGTAGATCTCCCTGGTGAGGGTCTCAACATAATAGGAGCCGGCAAGAGGATCAACCGTATCAGCTACCCCTGTCTCGTAAGCAATGACCTGCTGAGTCCTCAAGGCTATTTGAACCGCCTCTTCCGAAGGCAGACACAGGGCCTCATCCATGGAATTGGTATGCAACGACTGGGTCCCCCCCAATACAGCAGCCAAAGCCTGAAAGGCCACGCGAACTATGTTGTTCTTAGGTTGTTGAAGGGTGAGGGTGCATCCTGCGGTCTGCGTATGGAAGCGAACCATCATTGATCTTGGATCCGTTGAACCGAATCTGTCCCGCATTATCTCTGCCCAGAGTCTTCTCGCTGCCCTGAACTTGGCAGCCTCTTCAAAGAAATCAGAGTGGGCGTTAAAGAAGAAAGATAACCTTGGACCGAACTTGTCCACAGCCAATCCTGCCTCTATGGCTGCCTTTACGTAAGCAATGCCATTGGCCAAGGTAAATGCAACCTCCTGCACCGCTGTGGAGCCTGCTTCCCTTATGTGATAACCGCTTATGCTTATTGTGTTCCATTGAGGCAATTTTTCTTCACAAAAGGCAAATATATCGGTGATTATCCTCATGGACGGCTTGGGCGGAAATATGTATGTACCCCTCGAAGAATACTCCTTAAGGATGTCGTTTTGGATGGTACCCCTCAGTTTGTCAAGGGAGACCCCCTGCTTTTCAGCAACCGCTATATACATGGCCAGGAGAATCGCCGCCGGTGCATTTATGGTCATCGAGGTGCTTACCTGTTCCAAGGGAATACCTGAAAAAAGGGTCTCCATATCCTCCAGGGAGTCTATTGCCACTCCAACCTTACCAACCTCGCCTATGGCCATCTCATGGTCTGAGTCATAGCCTATCTGGGTAGGAAGATCAAAGGCCACAGACAATCCTGTCTGACCCTGCTCCAAAAGGAATTTATATCGCCTGTTGGACTCCTCAGCAGTGGCAAACCCGGCATACTGCCTCATTGTCCAATACCTTCCCCTGTACATTGTAGGTTGAACTCCCCTGGTAAACGGATATTCGCCTGGCAGACCTATCTCCGAGAGGTAATCCATACCCTCCAGGTCAAGAGGAGAGTAAAGCCTGTTTACAGTTATATTCGAGGTATTGACGAAGGAAGGGCTCCGCTCGGGGGCTTTTGCCGCTTTTTTCTCAACCGCCTCGGACCATTTTCTGATTGCATCCTTGAGACCTTCCCTTATATTATCTTCCCCCATCTGGTCCTCCTAGTTTGTTTAACAGGTTGAGGATCTAATCACTTCATCCCCACTTGAATCTAGACAGCTTAAGTCAACGTATTTTTATTGCATGACAATATATGCGTGAATCGAATCCGAATGGAGCCGTAAAGGTTATATGGAAATCCACAGGATCCGCTGGCAGTTTGCTCTGCTTTAGTCAGACAAATAGAAAAAGGCCTCTCCACGCTCGGGAGGGGCCGTTTATCTTTCGATGGGGTGAGCTAACCAATCACAATGAGAACGGCATCCGCCTCCACCGCATCGCCTTTTTTGCACTTAACCTCTTTAACGGTTCCAGAATCTCCTGCGACAATCGGAAGCTCCATCTTCATTGCCTCCAGAATAACAACCTCATCGCCGTCGTTTACCTTGTCTCCAACCTTCACCTTCACATCGATTATCTTGCCTCCCATAGGAGCAGTCACTTCACCCACAATTACTACCTCCTTTTTTATTATCAAATACCAAATTTTTGCTTAATATTTAAACAAGTTAAATCAACAAATAAAAAATCCTGATATCACAGACAAGACTATATAAGTCGGAACTATGATTCAAACTCACAACCCTTGTCAAGCATAAGTTAATATAGCCGTTCTCAATCACTTCTTTTCAACAAAGACACCGGGGAAAACCGCCATTTTCTTGACACACTTTGGCTAATTTTCTAACCTTAGGGATATGAGTCAGTGTCAACCGGGGATTTTGAAATTATATTATTGCCCCAAGATCTGCGGTAATTCGTCAGGCATATAAGGAGAACATCATGCCGGTATTCAAATGGGTCGCCGAGACAAAAAAGGGAAGGACTCTTAAGGGCGAACTGGAAGCCGCAGACGAAAAGATCGCACGGCTCCAGCTGAGACGCAGGAACCTTAATGTGGTAAAGCTTAAGGCCAAGGAAAAGGATCTTTTTGAAAATGTCTCCTTCCTTCAGACCAAGGTCACACACAAGGATCTTGTAATATTCACCAGGCAGTTTTCCACCATGATAGACGCCGGACTCCCTCTTATCCAGGGGCTCACTATCCTGGCAGAGCAGACTGAGAATAAGACCTTCAAGAAGGTCCTCCAGCAAATCACAAAGGATGTAGAGGGAGGTTCAAGCCTTGCCGAAGCGCTCAAGAAACATCCTAAGGTTTTCGATGATCTCTATGTAAACCTGATTGCAGCAGGAGAAGCAGCAGGAATTCTCGACAACATCCTTCAGCGGCTGGCCCTGTACATAGAAAAAGCGGAAAAATTGAAATCACGCATTAAGGGCGCCATGACATACCCTGCAATCGTCGTTGCCATAGCGGTCCTGGTGATCGGAGTAATAATGGTTTTTGTTATTCCCGTTTTCCAGGAGCTGTTTGAAAGTTTTGGATCCGCCCTTCCAGCTCCCACCCAGATGGTTGTGGACATGAGCAATTTCGTTAAGAGCAAGGTGCTCTTCATTATCCTAGCCTTTGCACTGATGGTATGGCTTTTCAGACTGTACAGAAGATCTGACAAGGGTCGGAAACAAACGGACGCCCTTGCCCTGCGACTCCCCATATTCGGATCGCTCCTGAAAAAAGTTGCGGTGGCAAGGTTTACAAGAACCCTTGGAACAATGATCAGCAGCGGTGTTCCCATACTGGACTCCCTGGAAATAGTGGCCAAGACCTCCGGAAACGTTATCCTGGAAGAGGTTATCTACGATGTAAGAGGGAGCATTTCAGAAGGTCAGACCATTGCGGATCCCCTTTCCGAAGCAGGTGTTTTCCCGCCAATGGTGGTCCAGATGATAGCGGTGGGCGAGGCAACCGGGGCACTGGATTCTATGCTGGAGAAGATAGCGGAATTCTACGACCAGGAAGTTGATGTAGCCGTTGAAGCGCTTACATCGCTGCTGGAACCCATGCTGCTTCTTTTCCTTGGAGGAACTATCGGAGGACTCGTGGTTGCGCTATATCTGCCCATCTTTAAAATGGCGGGAGCAATTGGTGGCTAAGTGAATCAGTCCAACACAAGAGACACGTCGCCGGCAAATGAGGATTTAGCAAGAAAACTTAAAATCCTTATGCTTCTTAGGGTCATATTTGTAACCCTTCTTTTAGGAGCATCTCTCTTCATCCAGGCAAGGGCTATTCAGATAAGGCCGACCCTGGTTCAGACACCCCACTATTTCATAATGGGCGGAATCTATTTCATAACAATCATTTATCTGATCCTGTTCAGGTTGTCACTGAGCATGACAGTGCTTGCATATGTGCAGGTCCTGGGTGACACCTTTATTGTTACCGCCATCATATTTGCAACCGGAGGCATAGAAAGCACCTTTTCCTTTCTCTATATCTTGAATACGATTACCGGAGGCATAATTCTTTACCGCCGTGGAGGAGTACTTGTAGCTTCCTTAAGCGCAATTCTATACGGACTTGTAATAGATCTTCATTTCTACGGAGTTATAAGGCCTCTGGGACTCCAGGATACGTCTCCCGTCCAATACCAGCCTTTTTACGCCCTTTACCTTATCATAATACACATGGCGGCCTTCTACCTTGTGGCACTTCTGAGCAGTTATCTTTCGGAACAGGTAAGAAAGAGCGCCACCGCTTTAAGAGCCAAGGAAATCGATTTTGACAGGCTGGAATCTTTACATGAATCCATAATAAGGAGCATGAGCTCTGGTTTGATGGTTTTGGATGCACAGGGGAACGTTGTCTTGAGCAATCCTGCAGCTTTGACCCTCCTGACTCCGCGAGACTCATATGGCAACAGGGATATTTCGGAGCAATATCGCCACTTTCTTGGAGCCTGCTTCCCTTCACAAACGATAATTTCTAGATATGAAGACATTTCAAGATCCTCGGGCAGGGAGCTTATCTATGAACGATCCGATGGAAGCAATATTCACCTCAGATTGACTGTTTCCCCCTTGGTGCCTCCCATGGGAGGGGACAAAAAAGGGCATATTCTTATATTCCAGGATGTAACTGAGCTAAAACGCATTGAGGAGGCGATGAAGCGTTTTGAAGGCCTTGCCATGATCGGAGAACTTGCAGCAGGGATAGCCCATGAAATCAAGAATCCACTTGCTTCAATAAGCGGCTCAGTACAGGTGCTCCGGGAAAGAATGGGGGGTGAACGCATGGGCAAGAAGCTCATGGATATCGTGGTGAGAGAGATAGAGCGTCTCAATAATCTTGTCAATGATTTTCTGTTTTTTGCCAGACCCAAGAATATCTCCTGGCAAAGCTTTGATCTGAATAGCAAGATAAAAGATTCCCTTGATCTTTTTAAGAATGCCAGCAACTGGAAAGGCGATGTGGAAATAATAGCCGACTTGAGCCCTTCTCTTAAAATAACCTCTGATCCGGCACTGGTGGGTCAAATACTCTGGAACCTTTTTTTGAATGCGTCAGAGGCAATGGGGGAGAGTGGAACACTTTACGTCTCGGCCGGGCCCGAAGACCTTGGCATAACTGAGGGCCCTCCTGCTGCGAAGATTATTATTAGGGACACCGGGCCTGGGTTTTCAGAGAAGGCCCTCCAACATCTTTTTGTTCCTTTTTTCACCACCAAAGAAAAAGGGTCCGGGCTGGGATTGGCAATCGTAAAACGCCTTGTTGAAGAACTTATGGGAGAGGTTAAGGGACGCAATCATCCGGAAGGAGGGGCTGAGATAACCCTTTTATTGCCGTTTTCCGTAATCCCCCTGGAAGTTGCCCCCCCTGCGCCAATACATCTCCGGATAAGCCGGGAGGCGGGACTGTGAGCTATCTTGATTCACCATGGTTTTCCACTATTGAAAGACCCAGCCGATATATCGGGGCGGAACTCAACTCGGCGAAGAAGGATAAATCGAAGATTGAAACCTTTGTGGCATTGGCTTTCCCGGATGTATATGAGGTTGGGATGTCGCATGTGGGTCTCAAGATTCTTTATAATATCCTTAACAAAGAGGAATGGCTCGCGGCTGAAAGGGTTTTTTGCCCCTGGCTCGACCTGGAAGAAAAACTCAGGCAAAGCAGGGAACCTCTCGTTAGCCTAGAAACCGGCAAACCTCTTGGAGATTTTGACATTGTGGGATTCAGCCTTCAGCACGAGCTTTGCTTCACTAATGTGCTGACCATGATGGAGCTAGGGAGGATCCCCCTCTTGAGATCCGAGCGCACGGGAAGAGATCCTCTGGTAATTGGGGGAGGTCCATCCTGTTTTAATCCTGAGCCTGTTGCTGACTTTTTTGATCTTTTTCTGGTTGGAGACGGAGAAGAGTCTTTACCGAAGCTCTGTAGAGTTATAAGGCAACACATAGACCTTAAGGCAAAAGACAGAGATGCTCTCTTGAGACTTTCAAGCGAAGTCAAAGGTGTTTATGTGCCCGGGCTCTTTCATGTTGATTATGAAAGAGATGGGAGGATCTCATCCGTCAAATCCATCAAAGAAGGATATAATTACGTTGAAAAAGCGGTTTTGCCGGATCTTGACTTATTTCCTTTTCCCGATGCACAGGTAATACCGTATACCCAGCTTGTCCATGACAGGCTCTCCCTTGAGATAGCAAGGGGATGTACCAGAGGATGCCGATTCTGCCAGGCAGGGATGATATACCGGCCCGTCAGGGAGAGAAAGCTCGGATCGGTGCTGGATAGTGTCCATCGTGCACTGGAGAAGACAGGATACGATGAAGTTTCTCTTCTTTCCTTGAGCACAGGTGATTACACATGCATAGAGGAACTCTTGAGAAACCTCATGGACAGATATGCCTGCGAGAAGGTTGCATTGAGCCTTCCATCCCTGCGAGTTGACACCGTAAGTCCTATGTTCATGGAGCAGATCAAGAGGGTAAGGAAGACCGGTTTCACGCTGGCGGTTGAAGCAGGAAGCGAAAGGCTTAGAAGGGTCATCAACAAAGGACTGACAAGGGATGAAATAATTTCAATGGCCCGTGAGGTATATAAGGCCGGGTGGAACCTTATAAAGCTCTACTTTATGGTCGGACTTCCCTATGAGGAGGAGGTGGACATCCATGAAACCGTGAGGCTTGCAAGGGAAATCGCAAGACTTGCGCCGGGCCGCAAAGGAGGAGAACACCTTACGGTGAGCGTTTCCACCTTTGTTCCCAAGGCCCATACACCTTTTATGTGGGCAGCCCAGGCATCACCAAATGAGGCAAGGGAAAAAATCTCCCTGATCCAGACCGGTTTGAGAAAAGACAGGGCAAAGGTAAAATGGAACCCCACTGAACTTAGCTGGCTCGAAGGAATATTCTCCAGGGGAGACAGACGGCTGAGCGACGTCGTTCTTGAGGCATGGAAGAGAGGAGCGCGCTTTGACGGGTGGGGAGAAATTTTCAAAAAAAGTATCTGGGAAGAAGCATTTTCATTCACAGGGCTTGATCCTTCATTTTACCTTGAACGACGAAGAGACTGCAGCGAGATATTTCCCTGGGACCATATCAGATCAGGGGTTTCAAAAGAATATCTTTGGCAAGAATGGGAGAAGGCAAAAAAAGAACAATCAACCCCGGATTGCCGTAAGGGATGCCTTGATTGCGGTGTTTGTGATCATGTAACTATTTTACCTGTCCTGCACAAGAGTCCTCCTTCAGGCCATCAAATCGATGTCCGCCGGGAGGGAGAAAAAAACAAAGAACCTGGGGTCTACAGACTGACCTTCAAAAAAATGGGACCAGCAAGATTCCTGGGGCACCTTGAAATGGTTCAGGTATTCCTGAGGGCATTTAGAAGGATTCATCTCCCCATCCTTTACTCGGGAGGCTTTCATCCCATGCCCAAGGTCTCCTTTACCCAGGCGCTTCCTGTTGGGACGGAGAGTCTGGAAGAATCTATGGAGATCCATCTGACCTCTACAATCGGACCGGATGAATTAAGGGAAAGGGTTAACAGGGAACTTCCCGATCAACTCAAGGTCCTCTCCGTTCAGGAACTCCCGGGGAGGGGGAGAAAAACGGAGTTTCTCAAAGAGAGCCATTTTATAATAACCATTTCAAATGGTCATCTCTCATCTTATCATATGGAGGCATATGAAAAAGCACAGAATTTTCTTGTTAACAAAACAGGTAAGGCAGGAACCAAAAGCATTGACGCAAAAAAAATTATAGGCAAAATTTTATTGATTTCTCCAGATGTGATAGAGCTTGAGCTTAAACATGACCCGGGACCTCAGCTAAAGCCGGCCGATATAGTAAAAGCCATCTTTCATCTTGATGATTCCTCCTTGGAAAGGATGAGAATTCTCAAGACAAGACAGTTGCTGGGACCTCTGCCTGAAAAATCTGATGGAGGTTAAATTAGATAATATGTCCAATGAGCTTGTAATTAATGTTCGCCCTTATCAGACCAGGGTCGCTCTAGTGGAAAACGGCATAGTCGTGGAGCTTCACATAGAGAGAAAAACAGGCCATGAATATGTCGGCAACATATATCGTGGAAGAGTAGTCAGAGTTCTCCCTGGAATGCAGGCCGCCTTTGTTGATATAGGCCTTGACAGAACGGCATTTCTATATGTTGCAGACGTCCACAAGGACTTCTCCGAGATGGAAAGGATGATGTTGAGAAACAGCCATGATCAGGAAGAATTCTTTCAGGACACCAACGGCGAATACCCGACGGGCAGGCAGCAGATGCAGCTCCTGATTGAAGACCTTCTTCACGAAGGACAGGATATTATGGTACAGGTGGCCAAGGAGCCTTTTGGAAGCAAGGGAGCCAGGGTAACCGGACACATCTCTCTTCCCGGAAGACACTTGGTTCTCATGCCCACCGTTAATCACATAGGAATATCCCGCCGTATTGAGGACAAGGCTGAAAGAGAGCGTCTGAAAGCCCTTATGCAGGAGATACGGCCTGAAGATACAGGTTTCATTGTGAGGACCGTAAGCGAGGATGCGACAAAGGAAAAACTAAAGGCTGAGATGGATTTTCTACTCAAACTTTACGCATCCATACAGGCCAAGATGCAGAAAGGATCAAACCCTGGGCTTCTATACAGAGACCTTTCCATATCCCTGAGGGCAGTAAGAGATTTATTCACCAACGAGGTTGACAGACTCATCATAGACAGTGCAGATGAATATCAGAACATAGTTGATTTCATTGCCACCTTTGCCCCAGGCCTCGCATCTTCAGTCGAGCTATACGAAGGCAGGGAGCCTGTCTTTGATGCATTCGGAATAGAAATGGACATATCCCGTGCCATGGAAAAAAAGGTCTGGCTCAAGTCCGGCGGATACATAGTGATAGAATCCACCGAGGCGCTTACGGCTATAGATGTAAATACAGGAAGTTATGTAGGCGCAAGAAATCTGGAAGAAACGATACTGAAAACCAATCTTGAGGCGGTGAAGGAAATCGCCTACCAGCTCCGTTTCCGCAATCTGGGCGGCCTAATCGTCATTGACTTTATAGACATGGAAAAACTGCCCAACCGGGAGAAGGTTTTCACAGCCCTTAAAGAGGCCCTCAACAAAGACAGGGCCAAAAGCAATATCCTCCACATGTCTGATCTGGGACTTATTGAAATGACAAGAAAGAGGACAAGGGCCAACCTCAACAGCCTTCTCACGGAAAACTGTCCTTACTGCGAAGGACGGGGTTTTGTAAAATCTAAAAAAACAGTCTGCTACGAAATTTTCATAGACATAGAAAGGGAGTCTTCTTCTGCAACCGAGGGCGAACAGATCTATCTTATGGTTAATCCTCAGATTGAGGAAATGTTGAGAGAGGAGGAACAGGATTCAGTCATAGATCTTGAAAAAAGGACTTGGAAAAGGATAATTATAGTATCAAACAAGGATTTCCATCTGGAGCAGTACGATATAAGCTTTTAGGATCGAGCATTATTTAATTTTCCTAAAAACCTATCCATCTTACTTACTTAAGATTTTGTTTTCTGAGTTTTCTTAGCTCTGCAAGTTTTTGTTCGATTTCTCTTCGGGTGAAGGTTTTCAGGCACTTTGTGCACTGATAAAACTCATCAACCGTCTTGTCATATATAAGATCATCGGAAAAATTTACGCTGTGGAAACGAAGCGAAAAATTGTAAAGGGGTTTGAAATCCCTATTCTCGCAGACATCGCAAGAAAAATAGTATGTGATTGAATCCATAGGTCCTTCCTCCTCGTTTCCCTTTTGTAAGGATGGTGTTCGGGGAATGTTATTTAAACCTTTTGTAAAGCCTTTGCAATTTATTTCTTGAGGCATATTTCTTAGGGCATCTTACACAACGAATTGAACGGATTTACACGGGGCACCTATGGGTGTATATAGTGCTGCGATCTGAGAATGTCGTTACAATTCAAAATGGAATAACCGGCGGCGGCCCGACCCTGAACATGATGACATAGATGCAAAAATGCCAGAGGAGAAAGATGGAAAACGTAAACATACCGGCCAGGCCGGATCTATGGATAAGAGTAGAGGAGATCCGCCTACCCCCACCGAGCCTCCGGGACAACACCGCTGATCTAGACAGACTCCTCAAGGGAATTAGGAAGTCCCTTGGAACTGAACATATTGTCTGCGATCTCTCCATCATTAAAAGGATACCAAGCCTTTTAAGGGAATTTAATTACTCGGTAAAGGCGGCTCTTTTCAGAGACGGAGAAGTCTGGAATATGGTAGATCTGTTTTCATCGGAAGGAGAGGATGCCTTTTATGGATTTGCGGTGGACCTTGGAACCACTACTATAGTTATGGAGATGGTTGATATAAAAACAGGGAAAACAGTTGACCGGGCAACCTTCCACAATCCCCAGATACAGGCGGGGGCAGATATCCTTTCACGAATCCACTTCACATCCTCCAACGGGAATAATCTGCGCGTTCTCCAAAGTCTGGTAACCGACAGGATCAATGTGGAATTCAAACGGATGGCAGCTTCCAGGGTAACGGACCCGAGTCGCTTTGTGGCAATGTCTGTTGCGGGAAACACCACCATGACGCATCTTTTCCTGGGCATAACCCCTTATTGGATCTGTCGCGAACCTTACATTCCGGCAGCAAACCGGTTTGATGGAATCAGGGCATCTTCCCTGGGCCTTGACATGAATCCCCTTGCCCCGGTTCTGGTCTTTCCCAACGTTGGAAGTTACTTCGGGGGCGATCTTATAGCCGGAATAATGTCCTCAGGCATGACCGAAACAGACGAGGTTTCGCTTCTCGTTGACGTTGGAACCAACGCAGAAGTGGTTATTGGAAACAGCGAATGGCTTATGGCTTGTGCAGGCGCAGCAGGCCCCGCCCTGGAAGGAGGCGTTGCCAGCATGGGAATGATAGCCGGGCCTGGGGTAATAGACAGGGTCCGAATCGAGCCGCACGGAGACAGATTTGTCATAACCACCATAGGGAATGAGCGGCCGGTTGGGATATGCGGATCAGGTCTTATAGATCTAGTCTCCGAGCTCTTTCTTGCAGGGATGATAGATATAAGGGGCAAGTTTATCAAAGAGCAATGCAAAGAAAGGCTCCAGGAAAAAGACGGCGTTGCCTATTTCATTCTGGTAGAGGAAAAGGATTCAGGGACCGGGACAGAACTAACCCTAAGCCAGCCCGACATAGATGCCCTTATCAGATCAAAGGCGGCCATGTACACTATTCTTACGACCATCACCAATACAGTCAATGTGCCGCTTCACAGCATAAAGACCTTTTATGTAGCCGGAACCTTCGGTTCATACATAGATCCCAGATCCGCCATAACCATCGGCATGCTTCCCGACCTTCCGCTTTCAGCCTATGTGTCTCTCGGCAACACATCCCTCATGGGAGCCAGAAAGGCGCTTATATCGAAGGAGGCAGCTGTTGAGGCTTTGAGGATCAGAGACCGGATCACCTACCTGGAACTGAACGTCAATCAGGAATTCATGAACCTGTTTAGCGCAGCAAAATTCCTTCCCCATACAGACCGGGCTCTTTTCCCTTCGGTAAAGGAACGGCGCCCCGGATCTTCATGATATCAATTATATAGATAAGGAGGCTTTAAAAAATGGCACGAATCCTAACCTTTTCGCGGGACCGTTGCACAAGCGTTGAGCAGAGAGATGAGCTAACATTGGTTTCCTCATGCAGAATGCAGGACACCCTGACAGAGGCATGGACAGAGGTCACTGTTCAGCTCCCTGGCCTGGAAATAGTTGACGTAAAGGGTGCTGTACTGCGAGGGGCAAGACAGGAGAAGGGAGATTACTCGGATTCCCTCAAAAAACTCATGGGAGTTCGCGTTGGTCCAGGAATGCTTAAAATCATTGAAGGGCTGCTGGAGGAAACATCATGCATGGACATGCTGGCCTACATGATAGAGGAATGCTGCCACGGGATAATCTTATCATTCACAAAAGGCGTTCTGCTTCAATCCCCTGATGTCAACCAACATGAAGCTCAAAATGAATTCTACGGTAATATGGTGAGGGAAAATATACGTCTTTATAACAGATGCGCGGCCTTTGCCCCAGGAAGTTCCCTTGTGGAGGGGATAACGCCTCCTACCTCCTCCACCATCCGCTCGTAGGCAGGCCTGAAATCCTGCCACAGCTGAAGGGCAATTCGGTTCTGGGTAGCCACAATCTGTTCCAAAAATTTCTTTGTGGTGAGGGGGTTGATGAGGACAGCCCTCAATACCACTATCTGCTGTGGTCTGTACCGGGTGGATTCAAGGGTGGTTCTTGAAACAAACGTGCTGTCATCTCTCCTCAACGCCTTGTGAAGTTTAACTGTAAAGGCATTTATCAGCCTGTTGACCTTAACAATTGTTTTTTCAACAGCCTTGCGCCTCTTCTTATCACCTGATCCTGCCGGCTCCCTTTTCCACCCATAGAGCCTCTCCTTTACATCCTCCGGTATAAAACGATAGGTAAGGATGAAAAGCTCTGGATTGTTAAGGCATTCGAAGTTGCCAAAACCCTCAAGCACTTTTTTAAGCAGATCCGTATTCCTGCGGGCCTGTTTGAACAGGAGGCCGTAACCTTCCCTGCCGATTATTTTGAGGGATGCCCAGGGCTTGAGGCAGGCAAAAGGTCTTGATCCCTCCAGTGTAAACCGGCCGGTATCAACCGAATTTCTGCGGATGATGTACTGCGAGGAATGCCTTATGGTGTTTAGATCCTTTTCACTCCTGAAAAGTACCATCCCCATGCTCATGGGACAGTAAAAAAGCTTGTGGGCATCTATGGTCACAGAGTCTGCCTTTTCTATCCCCTTGAAAAAGCCTCTGTATTCATCAACCAGCAGGGCCGGGCCTCCCCAGCATGCATCCACATGGAAATGTATTCCCGCTTCGTGGGCAATCTCCTCAAGAACATCCAGCCTGTCTATATTTCCGGTCTCAGTAGTACCCGCTATTCCCACAATGGCTATGATCTTTGCGTTTTCCCCTCCCAGTCTCGGATCAAGGGTCTTTATCTTTTTTTTAAGTTTTTTTGTGTCCATGCGGTTTCCACTATCCACCGCTATGGTCACCACATTCTCTTCACCTATCCCCAGGATGTTGGCCGCCTTTCTGATGGAGTAATGTCCTCTTGTGGAAACCAGTACAACGCCCCTTGTGTAGCCATGATGTCTCAATGCCTCATGCATGCCTGAAGCCCTGACCCCCATAAAACCTTCATCAGGCGGAAAGGCTTTCTCCCTTGCAACAAAAAGGGCAGTGAGATTGCCTACGCTTCCGTCGCTTGTTATATTTCCAAGGGCAATCCTCGGATTCTGAATGTGTCTCTCGTAAAATGCGTCCCTTCGGTTAAAGACAAGCCTATGCATCCATGCCAAGAGTTCCCTTTCAACAAAACTGGAGGCCTTTGCCGTCTCTATCTTGACCTGATTCTGGTTGAGCGCAGCAATGATCATCTCCAGCAGTATCATGAAATACGGGATCGCGCTTGTCATATGTCCTATATAATATGGGCTTCCAACCTTAACAGAATGATCAATTATCTTAGTCTTGATCTCTGAAAGAACATCTTTTATCAGTTGAGGACTGTCCGGCAAGGAGGTCTGATTGAAGATATTGCTCAGTTCGGGCAGGGTGATGCTGCTATGGATGCCTGTTTTTTCTTGAAAAAAGTCATGTATCATCTCCAGGAGTTCCCGGCCGAACTCGATGAACTTGTCCGGTGAATCCGGCATGATGAAAAGCTTTCTCAGATACTCAAAACTGCTCTTGACTCTTTTTATTCCCCGCTGCATTTGCACTGTGCTCCAGCGCTTTCTCCGGCTAGAGTTATCCTCAGGTATTCCGCCTTATTGAGTTCCTTTAAATTCACCATGCCATGTCTCAAAACAACCGGTGGGTTCTCCGTCATATCCAAGACAGTTGAAGGAAGCCCGCCAGGGGTCCTTCCTCCGTCCAAAACCATATCCACCTTGTCTCCCAGGGCGGATATTGCCTCCGCGGCAGTTTCGCATGCCGGACGCTCAGATACATTAGCACTTGTCCCTGTTACAGCCCCTCCAAAGGCTTTACATACGGCCCTTGCCAGGGGATGTCCAGAAACCCTTAGACCTATCTTTCCGGTCCCTGCAGTAAGTAAAGGCGAAACCCTCGGAAAAGCATTGAATACCAGAGTCAATCCTCCAGGCCAGAATGCCTCCATAAGCTCCTCAGCAAGGCCGGAAATATCCCTTGCATATTCCTTTACCATGTCAGCAGAAGGTATTAGCAACAGTATAGGCCTGTCAGGAGAGCGGCCTTTTGCATGAAAAAGATTCCGGACGGCCATTTCATTAAATGGATCGACTCCAAGTCCGTAAAATGATTCTGTGGGAAAGACAACAAGCCCCCCCTTCCCAAGAACATCTGCTGCCGCGCGAGCAGCATTTTCCTTTTCTGTCTCTGACAAAGCCGATATCAATCTGGCCATGTCATTTTTCAGGACATCGCCCACGAATCTATCTTTTCCTTCGCCTGCTCTGTTATCTCATCCCTATATCGCTTAAGCGATCTTGCTATATCATTATACTTAAGGGCCAGAATCTGCCCCGCGAGTATCGCTGCGTTCTTTGCTCCGCCTTTTCCTACAGCCACCGTAGCAACAGGGATGCCCGGAGGCATCTGAACGGTTGAAAGAAGTGCATCCATCCCTGAGAGTGGAGATGAGTCTATCGGAACACCAATTACAGGTAAAAGCGTCCGGCCTGCTATTGCACCTGCAAGATGGGCCGCCCAACCTGCGCCTGCAATTATAACCTCTATCCCTTTTTCAGCGGCCGACCCGGCGTATTGACCCGTAAGTTCAGGTGTCCGATGGGCCGAAAGGATCTTTACCTCGCAGGGTATCTCAAGCGCCTTGAGTGTCTCTATACATCCTTTCATTACATCTCCATCCGATGCGCTTCCCATGAGAACTGCAACAAGGGGTTTTTTAGTTACCATATCTTTCTCCCAATAAAAATTGATTGCCGAAATAATGTTTTTACTTCAATTCCTTCATTATAATAAGCCAGATCGTCTCTATAATTTCTTAGCAGCCGTAGCCTCAGGGAGGAAGACCAACATGTCCGCCAGTTCCAACGAATAATTTTCCCTCAGCTTATCCTGAGCCGGGGAATCAGCTTCCTCGAAGTCATCAATCTTTGCCATTAAAGGTCTTCTCCCTAACCGGTTTACTCCAGGGCTTCACTTGCTTATAATTGGAAACGAGGTGTGATTGCAAGGTCTATCTCCCTTGCTGTTATATCCTGATTGCAGGTTTATGGCATGAGAAAAAAGAAAAGAAAAAAAACAGGAGCCTTCGGCAAAAGGTCAGTATCGTCCGAGGGAGAAGAGATATTTAATCCAATCAAGAGTGTTGCCGTTGATATCAGCAAACCTCTTGATGCGCATCCTTTAATACAGCCGGAATCCTCCTATTCAGCAGTCTCAAAAGACAAGGACTCTGAACTTTTTCTAGAGGCCATGAACGGTGTAACACCAATATCAGGCCTAAACAGACGTTTTACCCCCTCTCCAAGATTGAACATCAAGCCCGTCCATCCTGCACCGGATGACGAACTTGAGGCTATGGCCCATCTGTCTGACCTTATAGGTGGCCAGACAGAGATGGATATTACTTTTAGTGAAGAATATATAGAGGGATGTGTCCAGGGCTTCAGCCGTGATCTCATGAAGCGACTCCGTAACGGACAGTTTCCCCTACAGTCGCATCTTGATCTGCATGGACTTACCAAACAGGAGGCAGAGGCAAGGGTCAGGGATTTTCTTCTGGACAGCTTCAGGCTAGGCAGACGCTGCGTCCTCATTGTCCACGGACGAGGACTCAACTCTGAAAACAATATACCAGTACTCAAGGAGCGTATCCCGATCTGGCTTGCAAGAGGTCCGGCTAAAAAGATCGTTCTGGCTTTCTCAACCGCCAGACCCTATGACGGAGGAACAGGGGCTGTATATGTCTTTATAAGGAAGCAAAGGGCGAAACCACGCAGAAAGGTTCCCTGATTGATTTGGCAGCAAAGATCTGCTAGAGTGTAAGGATAAAAGAAGGACCCGCGCTCAGCTCCAAATCCATGCCTGAAAATACGTGTCCAAGGTCATATCTGGGCTTATTTTCAGACTAGTTAAGATTAAATTTCTTGAGGGGATAAAAAAGTCATGCACTTAGGTATTATAGGGCTTCCTGGCTCAGGAAGATCAACCGTCTTCGCGGCCCTTACAGGGGCAAGAGGGGAAAAAATGCAGGATATCGCTTCCCGCACGGAGCCCTTGAGGACAACTCTTACCGTCTATGACGAAAGAATCCCTGTCCTGGTTGAAAAATATCAGCCGAAAAAAACTACCTTTGCCAGGATTGAATACTTTCTTCCATATGCCCCCAATACCCAGCAGCGCTCAAAGTCAGACAGCGCCATCTGGAATCAGGTGCGATCCTGTGACGCATTGCTGCATGTGGTACGCAACTTTCATTTCGAGGGTCTGCCTGTCCCATCTCCAGAAACAAATTTCTGGGCACTTGAGGAGGAGATGATCCTTAACGATCTTGTTGTTGCTGAAAAAAGAATAGAGCGTATTGATCTGGATAGAAAAAGAGGCAAAAAACCTGAAGGGGACGACTATGACATTATATGCTCTGCCAGAGCAAGGCTTGAGAAAGGCGAGCCTTTGAGATCAATACCCGAGCTTTCAACTCATCCGTCCGTTCGAGGATTCACATTTCTTTCAGCTAAACCCATGCTTGTGGTTGTCAACAATGACGACGAAACCCCAGAACTAAGCCCATGGAGCCGTATCCCTGACAAAGTTGATATCATTGCCGTAAGGGGAAGGCTTGAAATGGAGATAGCCTCCATGTCTCCCCTGGAGGCAGAGGAATTCCTAAAGGCTTACAACATAGAGAAATCTGCCCTTGATAGAATAATAGGCGGTTCATACAGGCTCCTTGATCGCATATCCTTTTTTACCGTAGGACCCGATGAGGTTAGGGCATGGCCGATAGCCTCCGGCACCCCTGCGCTTGAGGCTGCGGGCGCAGTCCACACAGACATGAAAAAAGGCTTTATAAGGGCTGAGGTTCTTTCCTATGATGACTTCGTTGTATACGGGGGATTCCAGGAGGCAAAGAAGGCAGGAAAGGTGCGACTTGAGGGGAAAGAGTACATAGTAAAAGATGGAGATATTATAACTTTCAGATTTAACATATAAAGAGGATGTGACTATGAAAAAGATAAGGGTAGGAATAATAGGAGCTGGAGGATACGGGGGCTGCGGCGCCATTGAGCTTTTGACGAATCATCCCGGAGCCGAAATCGCAGTTCTTGTGGACACCCAGGAAGTGGGAAGGCCGATAAGCGAAATATATCCGCATCTTACAGGATTCTGCGATCTTGTCATCAAAAGCCCTGAAGACCCGCACATCCCGGCAGACCTTGATGTTGTGTTTTTCGCCACGCCTGACGGTGTGGGACAGAAGGCTGCACCATCATGGATCCAGAAGGGCGCCAAGGTGGTGGACTACAGCGGGGACTTCCGCTTCAATGATCCAGGGACATATGAAGGCTATGCATTCAGGATCGGCAGGACACAGCAACACTCATCGCCTGAGCTTCTGCCCTATTCTGTTTACGGGCTTGCTGAGCTCCACAGGGAGGAAATCAGGAAAACAAATCTGGTCGGCAACCCCGGGTGTTTCGCTGTAAGCTGTATCCTGGGACTTGCCCCTGCCGTGGCTGAGAATATTATAGAGCCTGACTCCATCATCTGCGATGCCAAAACAGGGGTGTCCGGAGCAGGTAAAAATCCAAAACCAGCATGGCATTTCCCAGCACGCTACGAGACAATGAACGCTTATAAAATCTCGGGCCACCAGCATGTATTTGAAATAGAAAGGGAACTCTCACGACTTGCGGGCAGGGCCATAACAATCACCTTTACACCTCACGCAATCCCCCTTTGCCGCGGGATTTTATCCACTATATATGGTGAATTAAAAAACGGACAATCAATTAAAACTATAGAGGAAGCATATCGCAGCTTTTACAAAGAGGACCGATTTGTAAGGGTCTTTGGTCCTGACAAACCTCAAATGAGCATATATATGAGGGGGACTAATTTCTGCAACATTTCCATAAACTTGGATGAGAGGACAAACAAGCTAATTGTTGTCAGTCTAATTGATAATCTTGTTAAGGGCCAGGCTGGAAGCGCGGTTCAGAACATGAACCTCATGTGCGGCATTGATGAGACTGAAGGGCTTATGCATCCGGGGATATTTCCATAAGCCAGTCCCTGACGGCCGGTCCAATCCAAGCCTCTCAAAAAATATTTCACCCGTGATCTGATGCCAGATTTGTGTCAAGTACCTCTCAGGGGCAAAAGTCATGGGTTGGGACCGCATGAGACTGCTTTGTTCTTTAAAAAGAAACAAATTGAAAATCAAGTTTTTTAATTATATTCATATTAGAATTCATGAGGTTTCTTTACGGATACTAACAAGGGAGAGGCGACATGCCGATTAAAAACCCTCTTAAAAAGACCTCTGCCAAGCGACAAAATCTTCACTATCAACTCAAGATCGCCTTTGGTCTCTTTTTTTTATTTCCAGTCCTGGGCTTTGTCTATCTAAGTTACAAATACAATATTCTTCAGGATCAGCATTTTTCCTATTATATGTTAGGGGTTATGTGCTTCTCCTTTGCCGGTTTCTACATGCTGCGTCGCCTCTTTGACCAAATTGCCGTCATTTCCAAAAAACTCACTGAAAATGAATTCATAGCCTCCGAAGAAATGGAACTGGATTCCAAGACGGATGAGATTCAAACTATAGTTAGCAGTTTCGGTAAGATAGAAAAAAGGTTTCAGGAAACCACAAGACAACTGGAACGCAGAGCAACGGAATTCTCCATCCTTAAAGAGCTCTCAGAACTCTGCCATGTTACTTTTGACTCAAGGGAGATTCTTTATATAACCCTCGAGAGGGCTCTTATGCTGGCTGATGCCGATGTTGGATCTGTTATGATCAGGGACAAATCCGATCCCGAAGCATTTGTGGTAAAAGCCAGCATCGGTTTGGGAGATCTGGTGAAGCTTGAAGACAGGATCAAATTTGAAACCAGTATCGCCAAATACGCTGTTTTAAACAAATCACCGCTGGTTGTTGAAAACATTGAGACAGACACCAGGTTCGGCCGGCACAGCCTGCCCCAATACGGGACAAAATCCTTTGTAATAATGCCTATTAAAACGAGCAAAGAGGTGGTAGGGGTTCTTACCCTGTCCAGAAGGATTAAAAACACGTCCTTTACTCACAAGGATGTAGAGATCCTCACGCCACTTATAAGCAACGCAGCCTTCACATATGAAAACCTATGGCTTCTTAAAGAAAACCAGGCAAACATGCGCCAGCTTTCCGCCATAACCAGAATATTTAAAATCATCAATTCCAGCATGAGACAGAGTGAACTGTATCAGGCTATTTTAAATGAAATTCAAAGCGTCATTCAATTCAGCTTTTCAGCAGTCCTGATCAGGGAAACAACCAAATCACAAATGATAATTATTTCTGAAGTCTTCTCCAGCCATCCTCTTAGGACTGGAAAAGGAGCCCAGTTCCCGTTGGCAGGTTCAGCGGCGGAAAAGGTCCTCAGCCAGGAAGCATCACTTATAATTGGCGATCTTGCAAGGTTCGGCGGAACTCCAGACCTTTCTTTTCTTGAAGTAGAGGGTATTCGTTCATGCTGGATCGCACCCCTAAAAGCAGGGGGAGTTGCCGGGAGGGTTCTGGTCCTGGCATCCATGGAGCTTAATGTATTTCAGGAACACCGGGAGTTTCTGGATTGGGCCGCTCACTCCCTTTCTTTTGCCATGGAAAAAAGCCACCTTCTCTCTGCTGTAATAAAAAGAGAACAGGAAATGGATACGATCCGTCAAATTGGAAGTATCCTGGCTTCATCTACCTTTGATATGGAACAGGTTCTCAAATATACCATGGATATGATAAGGGAGATAATAAACGTAGAGGCCGGTTCACTGCTCCTTTTGAGGGAGAGGGAACTTGAATTTGCCCATGCTTTCAACCTGAAAATGGATACTCTCAAAGGATTTCGCTTAAAACTGGGGCAGGGGATCGCCGGGTATGTAGCGGCCAGAGGGATAACCATGATTGAAAACGATGTATTAAGATCCCCAAGTTTTTTCCCTGAAATAGACCAACTGACAGGATTCCGGACCCGTTCTGTCCTTTGTGTTCCCATTATTTCCCAGGGAAGAGTCATAGGCGTCATTGAGGTTCTTAATAAGATAGGTGGAGACTTTTCTGAAGATGATTCTGAAATCCTCCAGTCCATAGCCTCTTCCATGAGCATCGCCATGGAAAACGCCCGCTTGTACAACGAAACGGTCCTTATGGCCGAGCACGAAAGAGGCATCCGTGGCATGTTCCAAAAGTTTGTCCCAAAGGAAATTGTGGACAAGATCATCCACGGCCAGGAATCCGGAGTGGAGGTTATAGAAGAAACAAAAACTCTGACAATGCTGAACTTGGATATTCGAGGTTTTACTGGATTGACCAAGAAACTGGGGCCTCAAAAAACGGTTTCGTTGCTGAACAATTTCTTCTCTGTAATGGGACACCTGGTTTTCAAGCATCACGGAATCGTAGACAAATACCTGGGAGACGGATTTCTGGCCATGTTTGGGGCTCCGGTTTCAAGTACAATGGATGCAGACAACGCCATATCTGCTGCACTGGAGATGAAAAAAGCGATACCCCAGGTTGAAGACTATTTTGTAAAGGAACTTGGATTTTCTGTTGAAATAGGGATCAGCATTCATACAGGAGAGGTGGTTGTGGGCAACTTTGGATTCGAGATGAAAATGGATTACACGGTGATAGGCGACCCTGTAAACGCAGTCTTCAGGATGCAGGAGATGACCCGTACCATTCCGAATGCCATCCTAATAAGCGAAAACACCCGCCATGCCGCTCGAACAGCTCTGGATGTAAGGGAAGTAAGCACGCAGGACGCCAGGGGCATGGAAGGGGTCAAGGTATATGAATTGCTGGGAAGAAAAGAAACCAAAAATGGCACATGAATATTCGATCAGGAAAAGGAGACAAGTTCGAAAAAGGCTACAGGGCAAAAAAAAGGTAAATTACATTCTTAAGGGGATTATTTAATACAGACCTTCCTGACCTGAAGCATATCGGTTATCCCGAGGCATACCTTCCGGATACCATCCTGCATCAACGTGGTCATGCCGTCCTTCATTGCTTGGGCTCTGACAGCCTCCATCTTGGCACGATCCTGTATCATGGCCTTCATCTCCCTTGTGCCGTTAAGCAGTTCATAGATACCGGTCCTTCCCCGGTATCCGCTGTTTCCGCACCTGGAGCACCCTTTGGCACGACAGAGCATAAAATCCCCGTCGTATTTGTACCCTAGAGAGTCAAAATCCCCATCGTAAGCCCTCACGAGAGCATCGTACTCGGCCTTTGTGGGCCTGTATTTCTCCTTACATTCACTGCACAAGGTTCTTACCAGTCTCTGGGCGAGGATACCCAACAGGGCATCTGCAAAGTTAAAAGGATCCATGCCCATATCCAAAAGCCTCGTTATTGTCTCAGGGGCGCTGTTGGTATGAAGCGTACTGAAGACAAGGTGTCCTGTAAGGGATGCCTCAATGCCGGTTGAAACCGTCTCGTGATCACGCATCTCACCGACCATTATAACGTCGGGGTCGGCTCTTAGAAAGGCCCTCATGGCTGTTGCAAAATCAAAGCCTATCTTGGGTGAAACCTGTACCTGCCTGAGACCTTCCTGGGTTATCTCAACAGGGTCTTCAGCTGTCCAGATCTTTAGTTCCGGTTTATTGATATGCCTCAGGGCCGCATGAAGAGTTGTGGTCTTTCCGCTTCCAGTAGGGCCCACCACAAGTACGATCCCGTAAGGTTTAGTAATCATATCAATAAGCAGTGAATAATTACGTTCGCTTAAGCCCATCTTCTCAAGTGGAAGAGGATCTCCCCCGGCCAAGATTCTCATAACAACGTCTTCGTTCTGACCGGATGTCGGAATAGTCGCCACCCTCAGCTCTATATCAAGAGGAGAGAAGCGACGGAACTTGATCTTGCCATCCTGGGGAAAACGCCTCTCCGCTATATCCAGGTCAGACATTATCTTTATCCTTGAAACAACAGCCCTCTTATACGTATAAGGGATAGTCTGGTAGATCTGACAGACCCCGTCCACCCTGAATCTAATTAAGGCGTTGTTCTTAGCCTGACCGGGTTCTATATGGATATCTGAAGCACCCCGCCCGTGTGCATCATAAATCATCTTGTTGACAAGCTGGACAATGGCGCTGTCTTCTTCGTTTATTCGCTCGATTTCCTCATCATACTCATCTTCTCCCCCCTCCAGTTTTCCCAGAATGTCTTCAATGCTGCCACCTTCTTTTATGTAGTCTATGGTCTTGATGTTAAAGAAAAGATCTATCATCTGATAGATGTCTTCCCGCAGAGAGATACAGTATTCATATGCCTTAGCCGGTATTATCCTTTTTATTGCATCCCTTGCCGGAAGATAGCTGGGATCCTCCATAGCAACGATAACTTTTTCACCTTCTTGAAAAATTGGCACAAATCCATTACTTTTGAGATAGCCAGGGCGAATGCCCTTGAGAAGCTGACCCGGTATCAGCATCTTATCCTCAAAGGGTATGAACCTGGTCTTGTAATGGGCTGAGAGGGCCTTGCCGATATCCTCCTTGCTTACGCTGAACTTCTCCATAAGGACCGTCTCTACCGGCTTCCTGGTTTTCCGAGCCATGGCCATTGCGTCGGCCAGATCCCTTGCGCTTATAATATTGTTGGTTACCAAAAGATCGAATCTGGTGCTCTTTTCCCTTTGGGCGAGTCTCTGGTTTTTGAAAAAAGCGATTCCCAGCACCTTGGCTATATCCGTTACCGATCTTTCATCTTCACGGGTAAAGGCCCTTCCTGTTTTCTTGTTGATGACCTGAATCACTCCAAGTATATACTTGTTATACGTTATGGGAGCTGCAAGCACCTGGGTGGTCCTGTAACCTGTTCTTTTGTCCCAGCTTCCGTCGAACCTGAGTCCGGGGTCAATGCGTGCCAGTTCATCCTGGTCATAGACATCCTTTATATTTACCAGCCCCCCGCCCGATGCACAGTAGCCGGCTATGCTGTTGCGGTTAATGGAAACACGGATTTCGCTAACCTCGTCGCCGGTCTTGAGTTTTGAAAATATCTGTTTTCTCATGCCGTCTACCGAGTAGACCGTTATTCGATCAGCGTCAAAGAGACCGAGTATCTCCCCTTGCAGATTAAGGAGAATCTCGTTGGTATCTCTTGCCGAATGTATCAGGTTGGTTATGTTATTTATCCTTCTCTGATACTTTAGCTGAGCTTCAAGAAGGTTATAGTCAAGAGATCCTTCGGGTGGGTTTTTGCTGAATACCGGCATATCTATTAATCCCCGTCCTTGAATTCCATGAAAGAAAGTCCCTCAAACCCCTCGATCATTTTTTGCGACATTTTAGCACCACTGGCCAATTAGATTCCAGCACATATAATAGTTTCCAGTATCAAAAACTTGGCTTAACAGGGAAAGTCAAAGCTGTTAGTTTTGTTTTATCGTCTCAACATCTTTTGCTTTTCTTGCCGCAACAAGAACATCTCATACCTTAATTCTTAATTCAGAATCCGTCGGGCTCAACCCCAAAGTGGTAAGGCCGGCAGGCGCAAAAATAGCGGTTATTTCATAAAAAGAGCTCCGACGGACCATCTGGCTTGAGACAAATCTAAAAATAACGTAATAGTTTTGGATTTATTTAGTAATATATCAGCCAATCACGAAGCAAAGCGGTTACGGCCTGGGGTCTTTCCATAGTAGACATATGCCCACAGTCCTCGATCACTGCAAGGCGGGCTTTAGGTATCATGCACGCCATCTCCTCATGTACTTCAAGGGGTGTAAGGACATCCTGCCTGCCGCAAAGGACAAGGGTAGGACATCTTGTCTTGGAAAGATCTTTTCTGCTGTCTTGCCTCCCCATTATAGCTGACTGCTGGCGTGTGAAAACCATCGGCCCGACCCGCATCTTCATCTGCATTATATTGCTGCAAAGCTTTTCATCCTGTCTTCGATCGGGGTGAATAACAAGGGACAATATCGTTGAAACGACCTCTTCGAATCTTCCATTGCTCACAAGCTCGAGGTAATGACGTCGCCTATTGGTCTGCTCCGCGGTATCCGCCCTTGAAGAGGTATCAAGAAGGGCGAGCTTTTTAACCCTTGAGGGTGCCTGTCGGATGATCTCCAGGGACACATAGCCGCCCATGGAAAGTCCTGCCAGGGAGAAAGTTTCCGGGGCAGTCTTCAAGATTGCCTCGGCCATGCCCTTGATGCTGTCGAAACCTGTAACGTCAGCTATTATAATATCGGCCACGTCCGACAGGTATCTGCTTTGATGCTCCCAGAGTCCGGCGTCACAAATCAGTCCCGGGATCATTATTAGCTTTTGCTTTTCCATAGAGTTGAATCCATCCTTCCAGTAACGCAGTCCGAGCGTAAGTTGATTCTTTCTTGTCCAATTTAGGTTTTTTTGGGTTCTCCGGGGGTCTGGGCTTATACACCCTAAGCAGTTAAATCGGTCCCGGGGAATAAATAATGCAATTTATGGGTATCGGCTCGTTAGTGTATAAAAATTTTCGTCAAAATAAAATACACCAAAGGAGGCCGATGCCCATGAACAGATTTGGTAGCATAATTAACCAACTGCTTCAACTTTTTCCAGGCACGGAGTTTCAGGCTGCTGTGAATGAAACCCGGGCCGAAAGGCACGCTCGTGGATTTACCTGCTGGGGGAAACGTGTAGCAATGATTTTCTTCCAGCTCGGCAGAGCTCATTCTTTGCATGAGATCTGCGTAGGACCGGCCGGTTATGAGGGAAAGTTAAAGCGCCTTCTTCCATTTCTTTGTTTAAGTCGTTGGAACCACCCGTCTCAAAAAAAATCTCCATTTGATGAAACTCAAAAGCTCGTAAGGCACACAATCTTACCCCTACGCAAGCTAGAAGGTAGGCTCAATAAGTCTTTCAGTATCAAACGGAAGAAGGCACAGGTTCTTGCTGTGAATTTGGGCCCAGAAATCAGCCGGTTTGGGAATTCGTTAAACCCTCGGCCGAACTGCCGAGGGTTCTTTGTCAGGACTGGGCGCTTTTGGTCTCCAACTCTGAGATGCGGTTGTTTATGGCATCAAGGTCCTGCTTGAGGAACTCCGCCTCTTTCCTCAAAGAAGATACCTCATCTTGCGGGCTTGGAGCATAATACTGATTACCCCTCGCGGGGTAGAATGCCGCCGGCACAAAGCCTCTGCCGTAACCGCCTCCACGGCCGAAACCGAATCCCCAGACCCGGCGAAACCCGAAACCTATACCTATACCTCCGTCCCGCCCCACGCCTCTGAACCCACCACCAAGGGCCGCACTATTTCTGGCGGGTTTGCAAAATCCTCTTCCTCCTCCGGTCATGGGGCCGGCACCCATTGGCCCTCTTCCATCAAATCCAGGCATAACATCTACCTCCTTTTGCCTTAGCACCCCCGGCGCCACCTACGGCGACGCCCCTCCCTGCCGAATGGGGGCATCTCAAAATTACCGCCTTCAATCCTTAAGACCTTGCCTCCCACAAGAGCGTCAGCTATAACGCCTCTTGCCTCGGAAAGAATCCTTCCGAATGTCTGGCGAGACACATTCATCATATTGGCGGCCGTCTCCTGATCCATACCCTGAAGATCGCTCAGTCTAACGGCTTCAAGGCCTTCCACTGTGAGGAATATCTCCTCTCTTCCCCAAGGGGGAATCGGTTCAGGTATGAAGGCCCCTGCTATGGGACGGCCCTGAACACATCTCAACTTTCGCGGACGGGGCATCCTACCTCCAATTATGGTCTTTTGTCCAAAAAATAAACCTTTATTAATATATGTCAAGAAGATATTTCGAGCTTATGCTCACTATCAAATCTGCCGCAGCCTCTTTGATCTGCCTGTGCCTCACTCCTCCATCTCCGGTCTTCGCCTTTTCTCCTTTGTCTCAGCAATCCTGCGCTTATCCTTCAGTCTGCGCTCTCGCACCGACCTCGAAGGATAAGTCCTTTGCCTGACCCTGGGCTCCTCCAATGCCTTATGAAGGAGCGATATCAACCTATCCATGGCATCTTTTCTGTTTGCTTCCTGGGTTCTGAACCTCTGAGCATGAATCCTGAGGATTCCGTCTTCCCCTAACCGTTTTCCTGCAATGCTTTTAAGTCGTTCACGGACATTGGACGTCAGCAGGGGACTTTCAAACACGTTGAACAGAAGTCGAACTGCCGTAGCAACCTTGTTGACATTCTGGCCGCCCGGTCCCGAAGATCTTATGAACTCAAAGGAGATCTCTTCCTCTCTGATGGAGACATCTTTTGCAATCTCAATCATACCGGAGAACCAGGGTATCTATTTATCTTTCCGGTTTTTATAATCCGACCAAGATATTATCCCGCATAGCGATTCGGCGCTTTTGACTGCGTCCACCACGGCCCGTTCCATCAACCTTGCCCCAAGAAGCCCTAAAACGCTAAGATCAGCCGATACGCTCCCGGCAGCGACGGCAAAGATTGTATCTCCGTCAAACATTGAATGTGCAGGTCTCATGACCCTTGCGAAGCCGTCCTGCGCCATTGATGCAAGTTTTGTTGCCTGGGACTTGGTCAGAGCCGCATTGGTGGCGACGACCCCTATGGTGGTGTTCCGTCCAAAGAGATCTTTTTTTTCGAAAGACGACCTTGTCATGATCTCCTCTGTATCCAGGACCGTCATCATATCTTCAGAAAGGGGCCCTGCGAGTCTTTCTCCTGTAAGGGGGTCCACGACATCCCCCAGGCAGTTTACCGCTGCCATAGCTCCGACCTTGAGCTCCCCTATTTGAAGGGAGCTGCTGCCCAGCCCTCCCTTCATTGCCCGCTTCATGCCCAGAATTTTTCCAACAGTAGCTCCAGTCCCTGCTCCTAGGTTTCCTCTGCATGTCATCTTGCCGGCAGCAGCTTGGCAGGCTCTGTATCCCATTTCCCTGTCGGGCCTAACCCTGAAATCTCCTATGGTAAGATCAAAGAGCACTGCACCGCACACAATCGGAACCCTTGTAACTCCCACATCAAGGCCTATGCCCTTTTCCTCCAGGAAATCCATGAGGCCCGCAGCCGCATCCAGACCAAATGCGCTTCCTCCTGACAAAAAGACTGCGTGAACCTTATCCACCAGGTTCACCGGGCTGAGCAGGTCCGTTTCCCTTGTTCCTGGAGCGCCCCCTCTTACGTCCACGCCTGCGGTGGCACCCTTTTCGCAAATGATCACGGTGCATCCGGTCGCCGCATTAAGATCGTGTGCATGACCTACCTTGATGTCACCAATCTCTGTAAATCCTATTTCCTTCATGTCTCTCTCCTGATAAGCCAGACCATCTTCCCAAATGCCCTCACTTTTCTATCTTTGGCCTGAGAAACCCTGTGGTCCTTTTGAGCCTGCCGGATAAAACCTCAGCATGTCAGCCCTGCCGCTGCATGCCTCGCACTCGGCAATAATGGGAGAGAGAAATGACCAACAAAGCTCCACCCCATCCTGCCTCCAGAAAAGCATCTGGTCTCCCAGCATCACATCCAATAATACCTTTTCATAGGCGTCCTTCGTGGTTGCGTCCATTCCCTGCTCATAGGAAAAATCCATCTCGGCCGATCTAAGACATATTCTCATTCCGGGATTTTTCGTCTGAAAGGAAAGTGTTATCTTTTCTTCCGGATAGATCCCGATTTTAATGGTGTTGGCTGTGATGTGTTCTCCAATTATGCTTCTGAACATGGAATGGGGCACCTCTTTGAAGCAGATCTTAATCTCCGTCTCCTTCTTTGCCAGCCTCTTTCCGGAGGTCATATAAAATGGAACTCCCTGCCAGCGCCAGTTGTCCAGGAACACCCTCATGGTGGCAAAGGTAGGCGTAAGTGAGTCGGGATCAACACCGGGTTCCTCACGGTAACCAGGAACCCTCTTTCCATCCACCATGCCCGCATTATATTGGCCGAGAACAAGATGGTTATCGAGATCATGGACAGGAAAAGGCCTAAGAGACCTGTAAACCCTCACCTTTTCATCTCTGACCATGTCGGCTTCAAACTGGGACGGCGGATCCATGGCAGTGAGGCTTAAAAGCTGCATCATGTGGTTCTGGAACATGTCCCTGAGAACCCCTGCCTCCTCATAGTATCCTGATCTGTGACCTACCCCCAGGGATTCGGCTGCGGTAATGTCAATATGGTCAACATATCTTCTGTTCCAGATGGGCTCAAAGATGGCGTTTGCAAATCGGAAGATAAGGACATTCTGAACAGTCTCTTTTGCCAGGTAATGGTCTATCCTGAAGATCTGGCTCTCGGAGAAGTGTTGGTGAAGAGTCCTGTCAAGCCGTCTGGCTGTTTCAAGATCCCTCCCAAAGGGTTTCTCGACTACAATCCTCGTCCATATCGTTCCCCCGGCAGGCTCCCCTGAAAGACCAGATTTTCCAAGCAGCAGGGCAATGGTCTCATAAAGAGACGGAGGAACTGCCAGGTAGAAAATCCTGCTTCCTCCTGTTCCGGCATTGTTTTCCAGGGCTGCCATATGGGAGGAAAAACTCCTGTAATATGAAAGATCATCATAGAGGATCTGCCTGTAGTACAACATTGAAGCAAAACGACTCCAGCCCCTTCCTTCTGCGGTCCCGGGGAAAAGATCTTTTCTCATTACCGCCCTGAACTCTTCGTCACTGTAACCGGTGCGGCCGCATCCCACTATAAGGAATGGCTCAGGTAGCAGGCCCTTTAGATGAAGATTATAGAGAGAAGGAATGATCTTTCTTGCCGTTAGATCCCCTGATGCGCCCATTATTACTATCGAACATGGACCTGGAATACCCTCCAGCAGACAAGATCCGGAGGGAATGAAGGGAGCTCCATCATCTTGCAGATAATCAATCTCGGGCATTTTCGTTATTTCCTGGTTTTAGGTTTGAAACATTTAACTTTGAACCCGCATCATATTTCCAACCATATATTCAGCACTGTTTAACTGCAAGGAGTAAACCTTTAATCTTTGCATTCGATCTCACCGGATGCAACCATATCGGCCATTCAGCAGGGTTGCTTCAGAAGACAAACGACATACAGATTCATGATAGCCGACGCATCATGACCTCCCGGTCATGCTCTTGACATTTCAACCGCCATTGATAGTGTAGCATCAAGCTCTGTAACGATCCTTTTTGACCACATAAATATTAAATGATATGACTGACTTCGAGTATTTAATTATAAAAAACCCATGCAATGGAAGCAATCTTTGAGCGCAAGAAGGATCAAGGCCCTTTCCAAAAAGGAATTCATTCAGATGAGCCGAGATGTAAGAAGCCTCATGGGCGCTCTTTTTATACCTCTCCTCATGATATTTCTATTTGGTTATGCCTTGAGTCTGGATGTTGACAGGATACCTACCCTGATTCTTGACAGAGATTCCACCACTGTTTCAAGGGACCTTGTTCATCGCCTTACTGATTCGCGCTATTTCAGCCTTGTCACAACATTAGATAACCAGAGAGACATTGATGATGCAATGATTAGAGGAACTGCCCTGATGGCACTGGTTATTCCCGAAGGATTTGCAGCCAGCGTCAGGAGTGGGAAAACGGTTTCAGTACAGGTTATCTTTGACGGGTCTGACTCAAACACCGCCACGATCGCCCTGGGCTATCTCAAGGCCGTGATTGCAGGATTCGACATAGGAATTCAGGAAAACCGCCTTAGAAGGGCAGGGCTTAAAATGGTTGATATGCCTCTTGAGGGAAGAATCAGGGTATGGTTCAACGCGGAGCTGAGAAGCAAAAATTTCATCATTCCAGGGTTAACTGGGGTGATCATGATGGCCATCTGCTCCCTCATGACCGCCTTGAGCGTTTCCAGGGAAAAGGAAACGGGAACCCTGGAGCAGCTCATATCAACTCCAATAACAAGCCTTGAGCTTTTGATTGGAAAACTGCTCCCTTACGTAGCAGTGGGGCTTGTTGATCTTGCCCTCGTTGTCGGTGCAGGCGTACTTATATTCGAAGTCCCTTTCAGGGGCAGCTATCTGGATCTCTTTGTCGTATCGCTTATCTTTCTTGCAGGAACCCTTTCATGGGGTCTTTTTGTTTCGGTCACATCCAAAAGTCAGCTTCAAGCAAGCCAGCTTGCGGTACTGAGCGCCTTCCTGCCTTCATTCCTTCTGTCAGGCTTTATTTATCCCATCGAAAACATGCCTGCTGCCCTGCAGGTATTAACCTACATCGTCCCTGCACGATATTTTGTCGAGATACTTAAAGGGCTCTTTCTGCAGGGGGTTGGACTTAAAATTCTGTGGCCTCAGGTAATTGCGCTTGTTATTTACGCGGTTTTAGTACTCAACCTGGCACGCAAAAAATTCAAAAAGAGGATAGCCTGATGGCTCTTTTCTTTTTAAGGGTCAAGGCCCTTCTCTGGAAGGAGATCTTGCAGGCAGTCAGAGACCCTCGCCTAAGATTCCTTATAATATTTCCCCCGTTGATTCAGCTTGTCGCATTTGGTTATGCGGCCAATCTGGATCTCAAAAATATACCCATTGCCCTCTATGACGAGGATCGTTCAAGCATATCAAGAGAAATAACCTTTGCCTTTTCCTCATCAGGCTATTTCAAAATAGTTAAAGCAGTTGGAAGTCATTCTGATATCACTAAACTCATTGACACAGGAAAGGTTAAGGCTGCTCTGCATTTTGCTCCGGATTTGGCTTCGCGCATTAAAAGCCAGCAGACAGCCCTAGTGCAGGTGATTGTTGCAGGAACCAACTCCAACACGGCATCACTGGTCCAGAGCTACTCTCTTCAAATCTTCGAAAGGTTTAACAGGTCAAGGCTGAAGGAGATTTTGAATGACCACCCGCAACTCAAGACAATATTGCCGGCAGGTCCCGAGGGCATAGTGAGACCTGAGATAAGGATCTGGTACAACACAAATCTTGTATCCAGAAACTTTTACGTCCCCGGGATTATCTCGCTGGTTATAATGGTATCTGTTCTAAATTTAACCGCCATGGCCGTAGTGCGGGAAAAGGAAATGGGCACCATGGAACAGATAATGGTAACGCCCATAAGGCCCCTTGAGTTCATACTCGGAAAAACCCTGCCTTTTGCGGCAATCGGCATCTTTCAGGTAGCCCTGGTAGGCTCCGCAGGCGTCTTCTGGTTCGGGGTGCCCATGCGGGGTAGCGTTTTGCTTCTGCTTATCTGCCTGCTCATCTATCTCCTTTCAATACTTTCCCTGGGTCTTTTTATATCAACCATAAGCAGGAACCAGCAGCAGGCGCTTGTGACCACATTCTTTTTCACCTTTCCTATAATCCTCCTGTCCGGATTCATATTTCCCATCTCCAACATGCCGGCGCCTGTCCAGGTGGTCACCTATGCAAATCCTCTCCGATATTTCCTAATCATTATAAGAGACATATTCCTCAAGGGCTCAGGCATTGTGACCCTCTGGCCTCAGATGGCCGCCTTGTTTGCAGTCGGTCTCGCACTCATGCTTCTGGCAGTTAGAAGAGTTAGCAAGACAATGGATTAAAAAAAGGAAATGATGCCTAATAGGGAAGCGGCAATCCTGATTGAAAAGAGTGACTGGTAGCAATCATATATTGATAAGTTATGTGATTTGGCTAAGAGGCAGGTCGGCTTTAACACAACTTTACAGGAGGGAAACAAGATGAAAAGAGTAGTTTTGATTTGTCTCTGTGTGCTGGGTGTGTGCGTTGCAGCTGCCTATTCATTTTCAGCAGGTCCGCTTGGGGT
>QZIK01000120.1 GCA_003599015.1 Desulfobacteraceae bacterium
CGTACTGTTAAGTACGCCTCATTCCTCGTGATATCGCAGGCCTTGCATCTGGGCATTTTTCCTCAGCCTGTGAACAGCTGTTTTTCAACACGCTGTTAAGGCACAGGCCCAAGACATTCGTTGACAGAGGGACTCTCTTCTTCTTGGTCGGCCACTGAGGTTTCCGGGGAAGGCTCTATGAAATTTTCTCCAAATAAAATCTTCTTTATGGCCTCCAGGTATTCGGCGTTCCTTGATAGATAAAAAGAAAGCGGTTTTGGAAAATTGTCGCCAAGGATGCCGTTTATGAACATCTGGCTTATCTCTCGATGCCTGTGAAGGGTAAACTGGGAGCTTGTCAGCACATGCCGCTCGTCTTCTGAAAGGGTATGTATGAACTGCCTCAGGGCGGTTCTAGCCCTTGGCTGGTACATCCAGAAATAAAGGAGATCAAGGGCGTGAACCATGATAATCTTTTCAAGGTCCTGAGCCTCTGAGCTGGCCTTTCGTTTCATGCGGTTTGAGTGCTGAAGAACTGCAAAGGGCTGCACCTCCGGATAGATGAGCTCAAGCTGTGCATAAATGTCGAAAAGCTGCTCGAACTTTACCTTGTAATCGCGAAGCCTTTTTCTGATGTTCAGATGGCGGTCTGCCAGACCCTCTATGAAACCCGCAACAATATCAGAGGCTGTCTTTGAAATGATGGCCGCCCATTTTTGAAGTACGGTTGCCGTATCCGGTACTGTAAAGGAAACCATTAAGCTGCCCGCGGCTGTGTTGATAAGCACCGCCACGGGGACTGATACAATGGTACGGAAAAAGTTTCCATACACAGCGGCCCTGGGAAGCCCTCTGAGCATGTTGTGTGCGGATAGATAAATACCGTTGGCCAGGGCAATGGATGTGTAAAGAAGGACAGGGTTGGTGGCGGTCGTTATGCCCAGGCTCTGATCCAGGATAAGGGTTTTTACCAAATAGTCGAGAAGGGGAACTGAAAAACCCGTGTACATTAGTGAATCGGTTATACGGCTCCAGCTTATGTAGTCGTTCCAGTTGAGGAGCGGAGAACGTCGGAATCCACCTCCTCCCAGGACAGACTGCACCACATTTCTGAGACCTGTTATGGCAAACCATATGAAGGCGCCTCCATATGCAAGCAGCCACCATTCCTTTGTCAGGGCAAAGGTTGCAAAGGCGGGGATAAAGCCTGTCATCACCTTGAGTGCGTTTTTCAGTTTTGAGTTGAGATGGCGGAAGCGAAAGGGGCTAGGTCTGGCCTCCGGCTTTCCCAGTGAAAGGTTGTTTGCGATTGTCTTCTGCGCTCCTCCCAGTGTCACTATGTTTCCCGGGGTTGCCATGCTTGGCTGCTTGGAGTCCACCTGCCAGATTTCTTTGACATCCGAGAGGAGAAAGCCCAGCGGCCATGAGCCAACGGCTCTGCGAAGGCCGTTTCCCTGAATCCTGGTATCGGACGGGGGAACGAAACTCAACGTCCTGTAGGCAGGTACACGGATAGGAATAATATCGCGCCTCGCTCCTGTTTCCCCGCGCCTGATCTCCCTTTGAACCCTCTTGGGCAGGGAATCGATTATTGCGAGTCCCATGCCGTGCAGCCTGGGTGAGCGGCCCGTAGAGTCGCTGCCGACTCTCGGTCTGAGGGATCTTCCCGAATAATATGATTTGAACGTGTCTATGTCATAGAGAATGGAAATTAGTTTTTCTATCTGAGAGGCCTTTGCAGGGGCGGCCGCCTCCCTGAGCCTCGATATCATCTCCCGGATAATCTGCTTGAGGTGAATGACGCTCCCCTCGTTGATTGCCCGCATGAGGCGGATTATCTCCCGAAGTTGAGGGGCCTTTCCCTCTGAATAATCCTTGAGATTGAAGATCTCAAGCCGGGTGATCATGCCCTGGCAGTCATAGAGAAGCTCCAGTACGTCTTCTACTTCCAGATTGGTGAGATTGAGAGTGACGCGGTAGCCGGAATGAAGAGCTGCCAACCTGGAAAGGACCTCATATGGCGCCAGTCTCATCAGTTCCGGCGCGCCTGGATCATCCCCCGGCCGGTCGGGAAATTTTATCTCAGGGTTTTTTTCCTGAATAAGGTATCCGTCCACCAGGGCTTCGAGATCCATGGTGTTGAGGCAGTCAACCCAGTCATTGATCTCCTTGCGGCGTTGAGGGTCGGCTTTTTGGATTTCTCTTCCCAGATGGTCAAGCCTTGCCTGAAGGGCCTTAATCAATTTGTTGTGGATGAACTTAGAAAGGTGAAGCTTTGATTTTTGGCCGATCCCCACAAAAGTAATAAATTCCTCCTCATTGACCGGCTCTAGCGCGATATGGAGACTGTTATTGAGTTCCAGGCGGTGAACTTCATTGAATTTCCTCAGAAGATGAAGCACATGTTCCTGCTGGTGGCGGGATACCATTCGCCCGTTATCCATGATTGTCATAACGGCAGGCTCTGCCAGGAAACAGAGAAATGCCTGGGAATCGGCAAAGCCTCTGGGCACCCAGATAAGTTGTACGTATTTTTCACGGAAACGTGCCGAGTACTCTATTCCGATCCTGACATCAATATCGAGGATCTTTGCCGCCTCAAAAAGTTCGGCCGCGAACCTGGGTTCAATGAAATTGTAGTGAATGACCCTCAGACGGCGTATGCCCTTGATCCAGGCATCCATAATAAGATGGGTGGAGGACTTGCGGCCTTTGGTGTTAGCGTCGTGCACGTGGTCGTCAAAGGCAAGCTGGTTCCAGGACTCAGGCATCTCGAGCAGGTGGTAGTTTTTGAGCTGGCGGCGGACCAGCCTGGGCTTTCCGGAGGCGGTCATGCGGAAATCATGGGCAAGTTCAAGCTGGCGGCGGTAATTCCCGTGTGCTCGTACCAGATCTTTCATTATCTGGAGGAGGACCCTGGCGGTGTTTTTTGGCATTGGGCCTTCAGCTGTATCTATTACCTCAAGGCGAAGGGAGCGGAGGGCGTTCAGACGGTCATCCACTCCTCCCACTTCAAGAGAGCTGAGGAGTTGAGCAACTGCATAAGCGGTCCTCAACCCTTTTGTTTCGGCCATCTCCTTTATGCCGTTAGGATGAAAAAACGGGAAATATTGCCTGCGGGTAAACCTGGCCCTGGTCAGGATATCATTGACGATCTTGATGAGATCATAGTCTTTGCGGTCAAACAGGTAACTCGGTATCTTGGATTTGTTGATCATCTTGGCAGCCCGGTTTCTGACATGATCCTAACAAATCGCCGGGCACTTTCCAATCGGAAATAATATCGCCCTTTAAGCTTATGACAGGACTTTAAGGAATACCTCAGACCTGCGGCAAGTTAAACTGAACTTTCAGGAACATTTCCTGCCCTAAACCATTTCAACAGTAACTTATTATAGTTAACCATTTTTTGGCGTAGAACCTATTTAATTGCAACTTGACGCCTGTTGTTATATTTGACTTTGCTGCATTTTTTTGAAACTAGGCTTCAGCAACATGTGGACGAGTATGCGTATCAGATGTGAGACGTCTTCTCCCCATGCCTAAAGGCAGGTGCTCCCGTCGCATGATTCGGTGTAGGTCCTCTTCTTTTTTACTCTCTCAAAAAAGCAATCTTCTATGTTTTCCCTCTTGAAATGACTCAATAGAACAGGTTTTTTCGTTAATTCCAGTTGAAACGCTGTCCCCTTTTTCTGATAGATATTCTGAAGCCAGTTCTCGTTGTCGGTCTCGGGAAAATCCTCTCTGTAGTGGGCGCCCCGGCTTTCTTCCCTGCACTTGGCGGCATTAACGACCATTCGGCATACCGTAATCAAATTGGCTACATCGATAATATGATTCCATTCCATGTTGTACCTGGCCAAATACCTGTCCGCTACGCTGGCCTCATCTATCTTCTGGATCAGATTCTCAAGGTGATAGGCGGCCTCTTGCAGATGCAGCCTGGTACGGACCAAACCTGCCTTTTCCCACATGAGATTTTCGATCTCGCTCCGAATCTCATAGACATTTTCTCCCCTTTCTCGCAAAAAAGGCTTCAACCAACGCATTCTCATCTTTTCAGCCTCAGCCTCCTGATAGGGGTGAAGATCTTCTTCTAGCGCGAGCAATGCAGCTGTATCCCCTGCCCTTCGCCCATATACGGTTGAGTCACATATCCCGTTTCCCCCAAGTCTGTTGGCGCCATGCACGCCGCCTGCATCTTCGCCGCATACCAGCAACCCTTTCAAGTTGGTTTGGCACTGGGCATCGATGCAAACCCCTCCCATCTGGTAATGGGCTGTAGGGGTTACCTCCACCTTTTCTCTGGCCAGATCTTTTCCGATATCTTTGACCCTCTCCACCATTCCAGGGAATTTCTTCTCCACAAACTCGGCGCCAAGATGGCTTGCATCTAGGTATACACCCTTGTTGACCGTGCCCCGGCCCGCCATGATTTCAATAAAACTGGAACGTGCCACGCGATCCCGGGTCGATCTTTCAAGCCGCTCGGGGTCGTACCGCTCCATGAACCTTTCGCCAAGACCGTTATAGAGCCTGGCGCCGGCGCCCCTGAGACCTTCTTCCAGGAGACTTCCGTTCAGTCGGGATCGGCCGGCGACCAGCCCTGTAGGGTGAAACTGGACCATCTCCATGTCAACGAATTCAGCCCCGGCCCTGAAACAAATTGCCATCCCGTCTCCGGTCTTGTCAAATGACGGAGCTGAAATTTTGTACATGGAGGCGCAGCCTCCTGTAGCTACAATGGTCACCTTGCTGTTGACAACAAATATTTCACCGGTCCGGATATCGGAGAGCAGGGCTCCTACGATTCGATGTCCGTCTTTGGACGTCAACAGGTCGAGTCCCCGCGTTTCTTCAAACACCTTTATGTTTCGAGCAAATATCTGGTCGGTCATTCGACTGATCAACTGGATCCCTGTAAGGTCAGCCACGTGAACTGTCCGGTCAAACGACTGGCCTGCAAATGGCTTCTGATGAATCCTTCCATCCTCATCTCGATCAAAGAAACAGCCAACCTTGACCTCCAGTTCATAGACCGCTTTAGGGGCATCGCTCACAAGGGTCCATGCCAGTGCCTGATTATTGATGAAGCCTCCCCCTTTCAGGGTGTCTAAGAAATGGTTTTCCAGGGAGTCTTTTTCATTAAGGACCACATTCATGCCGCCCTGGACCATTCGGCTGCATCCTCCTTTTCCAATCAACCCCTTGGTTGCTATGACGATCTTGAGGCGAGGATGCCTGTCATATGCATGCAAAGCTGCAAACAACCCGGCGCCTCCCGCACCAAGGATCAAAATATCTGCCTTTATGACGTCCACAGTACCTTCATCCTTTTCAATACTCTTACTCGCATCATTTTAAGAAACCCGTATCACGAGGATTCTGCTAATTTGCATTCCGTGCGGACGCAATCCGATAGCCTCATCTTCATCAAAATTTACCGCTTTTCTCGATCCCCCATTCATTGACCTATTTAACTATGCCGAACTTATGCAATACACATCTCCGTTTCAGATTTTGGATAGACCGTGTGGGAACAATGTTTTTTGGGCAGACCTCTGCGCAATTGAATTGGGTGTGACATCGCCAAACACCGTAGGATCGATCGACCGTCTTCAATCTCTCAACCCGTATGGCATCCCGCTTGTCAGCAATCAATGTATATGCCCTGTTCAAAGCCGCCGGTCCCAGGTACTCGCTGTTAGTGGCCACCATTGAACATGCCGAATAGCAGCATCCACAAGTGATGCAATCCAGCATGTCATCAATAATCTCCCGTTCCCCGGAACCAGGCCGGACGACTACCGGTTCACTAATTTCCTTATTAGAAACATAGTATGGCTTGATCTTTTTCCATTTTTCAAAGAAAGGTGCCATGTCCACGACTAGATCCCGAATAATGGGAAAGTTGGGAAGCGGCATAATAGTTATGTCTTGGGTTCTCAACGAAGACACCTGAGTTCTGCAGACCAGACGAGCCCTCCCATTGACATACATGGCGCAGGATCCACACATCCCGATACGACAGGAGAATCTGAAAGAAAGCGAACGGTCCAGGCAGTTCTGGATATGCATCACTACATCCAGTAGGGCCATGTTGTCAAAGACGGGGACCTCGAAATTGTCGAATCTGGGTTCGACGTCTCTGTCTGGATTAAATCTAAAGACCTTAACGTGCAACGAATCGGGCATTTCAACATCTCCAAATATCTCTTTCCATAGGACCGTTAGCTCGAAAAAACGATGCTGACAAGGCCAAACACTCCGAACCCTGCAAAACCCAAACCTATCGCAATCAGGAGTACGAGCACGACAACCCTTTGCTTTGTTGTTGAATCGAAATCAAGGAAGACCGAATACAATCCATAACAGGCATGATAGAGTCCGAAAATCAGCAGCAAAACATCAAGTGAGAGGAGAGCCGGTGTCTTCAAACGGGTAAGGATGTCGTTGTAACTGAGGGGTGCTCCTCCATTGGAAAAGTGGAGCAATGCAATATGCCATCCCAGCGCGACGAGCAATATGACAGCACTTATTCTCTGCAGAAGCCACGTCCATGCATGCATGTGCATACCTCTCAGCCACTTAACTTCAATGCAATTGCCCAGATCCACATAAGTGCCCCTGCCACCATCAACGCGCGAAAGATATTTCTCTGGGTGTTAACTGTTACACCGATCCCCATATCGAACATCAATATCCGTATCCCATTCAACCCGTGATAAAGTACGGCCCCGAGCAACAGGATGTCCAATATTTCAAAAATAAGGTGGGTCATGAGGAGCGTCAGGGTAGCATTGAACCTATCCTTTCCCGACAAGATCGAGGTGCCCATCAGGATGATGTGGAGCAGGATGTAGAAGACGAGACCTAGACCGGTGACCCGGTGGAGAATCCAGGCCCACATTCCGATTGCATCCCACATCTGTCGTTGATGAGAATATTTTGAAGACTGAGATGGATAAATAGACATAATTATTTCTCACTTACTATCAAAAACAAATTTGCCTCACCTCTATGCTCCTCATGTTTGTTCACCCATTTTCACTTGAGGGCTGTTTCGAGGCCTTTTTGGCAGAGCCGATTTTATTGTGTGGGATGATTAATTTCTCCCAAGCCACACTTGCTGACGATAATGATCTCGTTTTCCCTGTCGCAATCTTACAGGCAATGTTTGTGCCATAACCAACCTGATGCTATTTTTTAAGAGGGAAGTGGACACTACATTGTCAGATGCGAATGCTGAGAATGCCGGAATTTGAGCTTCTCTGCCCAATTTTGGGCTTGACAACCCAGAACCCATAAAAGACAATAATTCAAAACGGACCATAAATGTAGGGAGAGTTGCGATGCCTTGGAGCGTGACACCGGAATACGAGCTTCTGCTGAAGCTGAACAACACCATCATCCGTAACCGTACCCGAGAGAGTCTTTTTGGCGCCATTGCATCGGAGATCAAGAAGATTTTCCATTATGACCGCTGCAGTATCAACTTGTACGATCCAGCTACCCAGTCACTCAGTTATTTTGCAACCGCCGACGGCATACGGCCCGACGGGATCACCTGCAGGACAAGCAGGCCGTTGCCCAAAGGTTCAGTTGCCAATCGGGTGATAGAAACACGGAAGCCTGTCATCATAGAAGACCTGTCCAAAGATCCCGGACTTACAACAGCAGACACCATGCTGATGGAGGGACTTACATGTACTATGGCGTTTCCGCTTATTATACGAGATGATTTCTTGGGCTCGTTCCATGTGGCATTCAAAAAGCAGCCGGAAGACATGGAAGACCTGATGTCTTTCCTGGAAGACATATCCGTCCAGATTACAATTGCTGTCGACAATATGCTATCCTATGAGAAGCTAAAGAAAATCAATGAGAAACTTGAGCAACAGAAACAGTATGTGTTGAGGAAGATCGATCGGTTGGATAAGGACTTCTATTTCACCAGCGATCTCATGACCGAAATCATGAATGATTTGGACCTCGTCGCCAACTCAGACACCTCCGTTTTCATTACCGGAGAAACCGGAACGGGCAAGGGGCATATCGCCAGGCATATCCACAATCTAAGTCATCGCAGGGAGCAGTTGTTCGTCAAGGTGAACTGCGCCGCTTTGGCTCCGACCTTGATTGAGAGCGAGCTGTTCGGTCACGCAAAAGGATCATTTACCGGAGCTGCCGCCAGGAGGACGGGGAGATTCGAAATGGCCGACGGAGGCACTGTTTTTCTTGATGAAATCGGAGAACTTCCCCTCCAGAGCCAGGCCAAACTCCTTCAGGTTCTTGAGGATAAAAGCTTTGAGCGGGTTGGAGAGAGCAGGCCTATCTCGGTTGACTTCAGAGTCATTTCAGCCACCAATCAGGATTTAAAAAAAAAGATGCGCGAGCAAAAGTTTAGACGCGATCTGTATTATAGGCTCAATACGATACATATTCGACTCCCGCCGCTTCGAGAGCATCCGGAAGACATACCTCTCTTGATCAGGTGTTTTACTACTCGCTTTGCCGAAAGGATGAAGAAACCAGAGGCGACGTACTCTCCGAGCGCAATCGATGAGCTCTGCAGATACCGCTGGCCAGGCAATGTACGCGAAGTGCAGAATATCGTGGAGCGGCTTATGATCCATCGCGGGGGGCATATGATTATGGAGACGGATATCCGGCAGTTGCTTCATTCGGTAGAACCCGGGGAAGCACCAGCTACAGAAGACAAGTTTCTTACCCGTGCTGAAATGGAAAAGCGTCACATTGAAAAGGCGCTGGCTGCATGCAACGGTGCTGTGGGAGGGAAACATGGTGCGGCTAGGTTATTGGGAATTCCAAGATCCACGCTTCAATACCGTATGAAAAAGTTGGGCATCTCCACTTGACATGTTATGGTTTTTCTGTCCCATTCCTCTAATCCCAACCCGAAATTGTTTAAGTCCCCAATCGTTCGATCCCACTCATTGATCCCTTTAGCCTGTTAACGCCACAGAGATTCACTGTTTTTAGTGCCTGCCTTGGAAGGATTTCACCTTAATAAGACTCTTTGAGGGCATACATATTGCAGTATATTTCATGCGAGGTATGACCTGCGAAACAGGATAAAAATATAATTGTCGGGGGGAGGGCTGAGATGGGTATAACGTTAGACCAGGCTCAAACGGTGTTGGATGCAATGGTACGGTTTGCATCGGAGACCAAACCGGGGTTGCCAAGTTCAATGGCGGTGGTGGACGCAGCAGCCAATCTTGTATGCTTCAAAAGAATGGACGGCGCGTCCCCATTGACCATCAGGATGGCCTGTAACAAGGCGTATACCGCTATCGACTGGGGAATCAATACCATTGATGTTTTGAGGATTTTTTTTAGTGGTGAAAACGCTAGGGATATCGCTTGGTTCGGAGACAAGCGGCATGCTCCTATCCCCGGTGGAGTGCTGATCCGATCTGAAAATGGAACGATTGTGGGCGCCGTAGGCACCAGCGGTCGTACGGGCCAGGAAGATGAAGAGCTGGCAAGAGTGGGGGAGATGACCTATCAGTCTTTATTGAAAGGCCTTTAGCGAAATGGTGCAGGGCGTTGCTTTGTTCACTGTGTGTCTGGTCTTGGGACCAGTTACATATGGTGGGCCATTTGTTGAGCCGAATATCGGGCAATAGTGCCTAATTTTGGGCTGAGCTTCGACGATGCCACCGCTTCTTTGAGTCATCGCACAAGTACATTTCTATGGTTGAGATGTCTGAGCATAAAACGACAACGAGCACCGAGGCACTTCTGAGAGGTTTTCGCGTCCTTGACTTGACCACAGATCCGACCGGCCCTTATGCGGCGCAAAACCTGGCCGGATTAGGGGCTGAGGTGATCAAGATCGAGCGGCCTCATATCGGCGATCCCTGCCGATGGAATCCTCCCTTTGTTGGCCCAAAGGGAATCGCCTACGAGGTGAAGAATCCTTACGACATCTCGGTTCAGTATCTGAGGCGGAACCGGGGCAAGAAGAGTGTTTTTCTAAACCTGAGGCATGAAATGGGGAGGGAACTGTTCAAACGCCTTGTGAAGGTTAGCGATGTCGTTATCGAGAACTTTGCGCCGGGCATTATGGAGGCGAACGACCTGGATTACGACCGGCTGAAGCAAGTCAATCCGGGCATCGTTTTCTGCTCAGTCTCAGGCTATGGGCAGGACAGTGCTTACAAAGAGAGCCCCGGGTTCGATCTGATGGTTCAGGCCGCCAGCGGGATTATGGAAATGGAGGGCTCTTTGAACAGATCGAGCATTCGGTGTGGCACATGGGCTGGCCAGATGGTTCCCGCCCTGTGGGCAACCATCAGCATCATGGCAGCCCTCCTGTCACGAGAGAAAACAGGCCGCGGAGACTATATCGACATATCCATGCAGGATGCCTGCTTCTCAGCGGCGGCAGACGAATTCCTAAAGACATCCTCTTTTCAGAGAACGTTGCTCGGCGAGGATGAAAGTCCATCCAGGCCCGCTCCCTGGAATGTGTATCCGACCCGTAGTGGGCAGATCGTCATCTGTGTGGCTCAGAGCAGCCAGTGGTACGCATTCCTGGAGGTAATAGGCAGAGAGGACTTGAGAGACGATCCACGTTTCAAGAGCCAACAGATGCGGAGCAGAAACGCAGATGCCATTGATGCCATTACGGCTGCCTGGCTGGAATCGCTGACTGCGGATGAAGCGGTTAATAGGCTCAGAGAAAAGAAAATTCCGTGCGAACGGGTTTCTTCATTTGAAAGGGCTATGGCGGACCCTCGTTTGATCTCTAGGAGGATGATCCAGGAAGCGATGCATCCGGTCTATGGAAAGACCGGCCTGAAAGCGTCGGGATTTCCGGCCAAATTCTGGAAGGGTAAGGCCGGGTTTTTTTCGCCCGCCCCATATCCTGGACAGCACAATGAAGAGATCTACATGGGATTGCTGGGCCTATCAAAGGAGTACATGGAAAGGTTGAAAGAAGAAGAGATCATTTAAGGAGGATGACGTATCCCATGCAAAAATACTACCCATTGGAAGGGATAAGGGTGCTCGGCCTTGAACAGTACATCGCGGGACCGGACTGTACCATGTGGCTTGCTGATCAGGGCGCGGAAGTTATCAAGATAGAAAGACCTGGGAGCGGCGATCCGAGAAGAAACTATCTCCCGGAGGTAGAAGATAAGGACGGAAACAAGGCCTACGGGGGATTTGAAGTCTTCAATCGAAACAAGAAGAGCCTTTCGCTCAATATACAGTCCGAAAAGGGAAAGGCGCTGTTCAAGGAACTGATCAAACATACGGATGTCATTGTGGAAAACATGGCTCCGGGTACAATCGAGAAATTAGGCTTGGGATATGATGTGCTTAAAGAAATCAATCCTAGACTCATCTATGCGGCCATCAGCGGCTTTGGGAGATTAGATGAATTGAAAGGGCCTTATTCAAATTGGCCTGCCTTTGACCCGGTCATTCAGGCAATGGCAGGCATCATGGACCTCATAGGCGAAGAAGGAAAACCACCCTTGTGGGGGTTTCCCGGACTGGCCGACATGTTCACAGGAGTGGTAACAGGATATGCCATCCTGTTGGCGCTGTTTATGCGAGAGCGAACCGGCGAGGGCCAGTTTATAGACTCTAGCATGTACGACAGTCTGGTCGCCCTCAATGAAATGGGGATTATGACTTATTCCTTCAGCGGGGAAATCCTTTCAAGGGGATCCGTCCTGCGATTTCAGGCGCCAGCAGGGGCGTATCAGCTTAAAGACGGGAGCTATGTGGCCTTCCTTGCTGCCAATGACTTTATTTGGAAGCGTTTCTGCAAGGCCATAGAACGGGAAGACCTGATTGAAAACCCAAAAACCGCAACCGGCCCTGAACGGGTCCGGAACAAGGATTTTCTGGAGCCGATCGTTCAGGAATGGATGGTCAGCAGAGATCGAAAAGAGGTTGTCGGGACGCTTCTTAGAAACGGTGTTCCGGTGGGACCGGTTCAAAACGCAGAAGACCTGGTTCATTGCCCCCACCTCAAGGCGCGCCAAATGCTTGTCCAAATTGAGCATCCCATTGCCGGGAAACGCGTTTATGCTAAGTCTCCTATTAGAATGACCAAAGCCAAAGACGTCCCAACCCGTCCATCCCCCACACTGGGCGAACACACGGACGCTATTCTGAAAGATCTGCTGAATTACGACAATGGCACCATTCAAGGCCTTCGAAATGAAGATGTTATTTAAAGGTGTTTTGCACGAAGAATAGGAGATCAAGCAGATGGGAAATGAGAAAGCCGGGAAAAAAATGGGACAGAAAGAGAAGGAAGGAGAGGCAGATATTACTTTTTATCATTCCGATCTGGTTGAAGTGCCGACAGACGGGTCTCCTCCATTCTTGAAAGGTTATCGTTGCAAGAGTTGCGGACAGCTTGATTTTCCGAAGTTAAGCATCTGTCCGGGCTGCTGGGGGGCGGAATTTGAGATGGTTCCTTTGAGCCGTAAAGGGACCCTTTATGCATTTGCTGAGGTCTTCTTAGGTCAGCCTGGGATGACGTATCCCATGACCATCGGATATGTAGATCTTCCCGAAAACATCCGAATATTTGCTCAGATCGAGGGAAAAGCAGAGCAATTCAACTGCAATGATGCCGTGGAGTTGACCATCGGGACAATACGAACGAATCGGGATGGTCTGCCCATCACAAGCTACAAATTCAAAAAGGCGGAATCTTAGTCTCTATCTTTTTGTCAGGGGGATTAGATAATGAAGCTGGACAGGGATGTCTACATTGCGGGCGTTGGGGAGACCAGATTTGGAAAGCACACATCGGACTTTGATGTGCTTGGAAGACAGGCTGCCCTGCAAGCCATGAGAGATGCGCATATCGAAAAACCCGGGATCGTTCAAACCGCATACGTTGGAAATGTGCAAAACGGCATTGTTACCGGACAGATGGTTTTTAAGGATCTCGGGATGTGCGGTGATCTGGCGATCATAAATGTGGAAAGCGCCTGTTCGGCTGGCGGCATGGCGGTATACTGCGCAGTAAAGGATGTAGCGACAGGAACGGCGGATATCTCTATTGCCGTCGGAACGGAAAACCACAGCCTTACCCGCCAGGCGGGGACGGCGTTTGCCGGTGCAACCGGCGACATTGAAACCATGCAAGGGCTTGTATTTACTGGCAAATATGCCATGAGGGCCAATCGATATATGTTTGAGACCGGTGCCACACCGGAAGACCTGGCAATGGTCACGGTCAAAAACAGACGGCAAGCGACCCACAATCCCCATGCCTGGTTCAAAGGCAACATTTCTATCGAAGAGGTTCTAGCCTCTAGGATGGTTGCCTCTCCGCTGACATTGCAACAATGCTGTGGCATCAGTGATGGAGCCGGCGCCGTTGTAGTTTGTTCAAGAGAGATGACAAAGAACCTTGGTATCCAGAAACCTGTTAAGGTTAGCGGTGCGGTTGTCTTTTCAGGGCCCTATCACAACAGGCCGAGGGATTTGACCGGTGACGATATCACTGAAATGGCGGCCAGGAGACTCTATGAAGAATCCGGAATCGGACCGGAGGACGTGAATATCATCGAATTGCACGATGCCTTCACCATAGCTGAAATACTCTATTACGAATGTCTCGGACTTTGCAGAAAAGGAGAAGGCATCAAATTTCTGAGGGACGGTGAATCTACCTACGGCGGGAAATGTGTTGTTAGCCCCAGGGGCGGCATGCTCTCCTACGGACACCCTGTAGGAGCGTCCGGGGCCGCACAGATTGCATCATGCGTCAAGCAGTTGAGAGGAGAATGTGCCGGGTACCAGGTTGAACCGGTCCCGGCCGTTGCCATGACCCATGTGACGGGAGGGGGAATGTCAGGCACCGAACATGCTGCATGCACCATGCACATGCTGACAAAGGCCTGGCAGGCATAGAGCTGATCTGGAGAAGAGCTATGAGGGAGCCTTTTGAAGTGCAACTGGGCAGGGAAAACCTCTCCTACCGCCTGACTTTCAAAGATGTGGTGGAGATCCTGGAGACCATCGATCGGTCTCCAGGCGAAGAACTGCATCTGGAAGTGGGGGACCTGAAATTGACAATTGAGAAAAAGAGATAGGGGAAGAGGGCTTTCTTTCACAATCAAATACCTATCGGGGGACATGTCAATTGACCGAATTGGGATTTATCGAAGAGACCCTGCGCGATGGTCAACAGTCTTTGTGGGCGAACAGGATGACTACGGAATCCATGCTGCCCGCAGCGCCCATGCTGGATGAGGCAGGATTCAAAAAGGTGCATATCATGAGCGCCTCATGCTTCGAATCCTGTCTGATGTACCTTTACGAGGATCCGTGGGAGCGGATGCGCCTTCTCTGCAGCAGGATGCCCCATACGGAGATCATGGTCCTGATTCGGAGCCGGCACACCTTTGGCTGGGACCGATATCCCAACGATGTCATCGAACTCCTCTTCAAATGCCTGAAGCGGATCGGCATCGGCTGGGTCCTTATATTTGACGGTCTGAATGACATTCGCAACATGGAGTGGCAGTGTCGAATTGCCCGGGGTGTAGGTCTCAAGGCAGCCCCTGCCATCACCTTCGCAGAGAGTCCCGTTCACACAGACGCATATTATGCCGACAAGGCGAGTAAGCTTGTTGAGATCGGGGTGGACAGCATATGTCTGGGAGACGCCAGCGGCCTGCTGACGCCTCAAAGGACCCAAACCCTCATCCCAGCCGTTCGCCAAGCAATCGGCGACAAAACACTGCTGGAATTTTCGGCACACTCGGGAACGGGGCTGAGCAGCGGCTGCTACAGGGAGGCTCTGAAGGCCGGGGTGGACAGCATCTGCACGACCAGTCTGCCGCTGTCGTATGGGAATTCCATCCCCTCAACTATCGAGGTGATTCAGATGGCCCAAGGACAGGGGCTGAAGATTGGCCTCGACAGAGACTTGGTGAGCAGGATTGACGATTATTTCTATTGGGTGGCCTATCGAGAGAAACGGGCCACCGGAAAGCCGGTCCGGTTCGATCCCGTAGCGTATCACAAATATGCCGGACATCAGATACCGGGCGGTATGATGTCACATTTGGTGAGCCAGTTGAGAGACTTGGGACTGGAACACCGCCTCCCTGAGGTGCTGGAAGAGGCGGCACGTGTTCGGGAAGAGCTGGGATGGCCGGTGATGGTGACGCCTTTCTCCCAATTCGTAGGTGTACAGGCGGTTTTCAATGTGGTCCAGGGAGAGCGATATCTCACCATCCCGGCGGAGCTCTCGCTGTATGCCCGCGGTTATTACGGAGAACTGGCAGCGCCCATCGCACCCAATGTCCTCGATCGCATTCTCTCCAAGGGGGACTCCGAACCCATGGATCCTCTGGAAAACATCCATGAACCCATGGTCGGAAGGTTCATAAAGGAGAAAGGGCCTTTCCGGTCGGATGAGGACCTGCTCATGAGCCTGTTCAACACGCCTCAGACACTGGAGAAATATTTCAAGAACAAAAAAACGATCCATACGGAGGCCGTAATGGGAACTCCGTTATCCTGTCTGATAAGAGAGCTGGCAAGTCGGCGTGACGTTCGGCGGGTTGCGATTCAAAAAGATAGGTTGAGGCTGGATGTCCGGTATTAGGGACTTAGGACCATCGAGCGAGTGGAGGCGAATGATGGGGTCAATAGACCATGACGATCTGATTCAAATTTTAGAGATTGTGGGGCACTCTGATATTGACGAATTTCGGCTGGAGCTTGGTGAACTTAAATTGTTCCTGAAGAAGTCAAGCGCGGCCCATGCTGATAGAGCGTCCGGTATGCCTGTTCCGGAAAGGACAGAAACCGCATCCCTGACGGAAAGGGCAGAACCATCTGAAGAACGAACGACGAGTTCTGGAGCGTCAGGAGAAGTCCTGCCTGAAACGCGCGGAGAACCCGAGTCCCGTGAACCGGCAAAGGTGACCGGTTACACAGCCATTAAGGCCCCGCTCTTGGGGACGTTCTACAGGGCGCCTAAACCCGGGGCACCGCCCTTTGTTACAGAAGGCCAGTCTGTGATCGAGGATGACACCCTGTGCATCATCGAGGTCATGAAACTCTTCAATACCATCAAGGCAGGCATCAAGGGCACCATCAAGGAAATCTGTGCGGAAGACGGGCAATTGGTGGAGTTTGACCAGACGCTGTTTTGGGTGGAAGAGGACCCTAAGCAAGAACTGAGGGAGGCTCAGGCCTGATGGGCAGTATCTCGAGGGTGTTTGTTGCGAACCGCGGTGAAATTGCCCTGCGGATCATCCGTGCCTGCCGGGAGATGGGCATAGAATCGGTGTTGGGGGTATCGAATGTGGACAAGAATAGCCTGCCCGCCAAGATGGCCGACCGAGTGGTCTGCATCGGGCCCCATCCACCCCTGCAGAGCTACCTCAAAGTAGGGACGCTCATTACCGCCGCCCTTGGCACCGGTGCGGATGCCATCCATCCAGGGTATGGCTTTCTCGCAGAGCAGCCGGAGTTGGGAGAAGCATGCATGCACAACGGGCTCATCTTCATCGGTCCGAAACCGGAAAACATCCGGCAGATGGGGGACAAACTGGTCGCGAGGGAAATGGTCAGAGATCTCGGCGTCCCTGTCATTCCCGGTTCTGAACTGGTGCACGATGCGAAAGAGGCCGGTGCGATGGCTGAAAAGGTCGGGTTCCCTGTTCTTCTAAAAGCGGCGGCCGGCGGTGGCGGCAAAGGGATGAAGATGGTCAGGAACCCAAGCGAGTTGAAATCGGTCTTTGAAGAGGCTTCAGCCGAGGCCCGGGCCGCATTCGGGGATGACAGGATCTATATCGAGCACCTGATCGCGAACGCTCGGCACATCGAGGTCCAGATCCTTGCAGACCGGTATGGAAATGTGATTCACCTGTTTGAGCGTGATTGTTCGCTGCAGCGCCGGTATCAAAAGATGGTGGAGGAAGCCCCATCTCCTGCGGTAACGTCCGATATGCGTGAAAAAATCACACAGGCGGCGGTCGCCATTGCACAACATGTCAACTACGAGAATGCGGGCACTATCGAAATGGTTCTGGACCAGGATCAGGGAAAATTTTACTTCCTTGAGATGAACACGCGAATCCAGGTTGAACATCCTGTGACAGAAATGATCACCGGTAAGGACCTTGTCAAGGAACAGATTCGAATCGCGTCCGGAAACCCGATCAGTTTCACCCAGGAAGAAATTTCCATTAAGGGGCACGCCGTTGAATGCCGAATCAATGCCGAGAAACCTGACGCTAATTTCATGCCGCACCCTGGTCGGATTTTGAGCTGGACCCCACCGGAAGGACATGGAATTCGAATTGATAGCCACTGTTATTCAGGTTATTTCGTGCCGCCCTATTATGATTCCCTTCTTGCCAAACTGATCACAACGGGAGTCAACCGTTCCAAGGCCATTCATCGCATGGAGGACGCCCTTGCGAATTTTGATGTCAAAGGTGTGGAAACCACGATCCCCTTTTACCGGAAGGTCATGAACCATCCGGATTATCTGAATGGACGGATACATACGCGGTGGGTAGAGGAGGTCTTCCTGAACCGGTGAGGCAGCGGGTTCCAACTGTCCAGAGTGGCTGCCTCGCTGAGCCTGAGATCCAAAACTCGGAAGTGGGAATCTCCGAAAGGAGACGTTTAGAGGTCATCTCATGTCTATTGTTACCATAACGACAGGGTTTTACGGGAAAGGCCAGGAAGTCGCAGAGAAAGTCGCAAGCAGGCTCGACTATCGATGCATATCGAGAGAGACACTTCTCCATGCCTCGGACGGACTCAATCTCCCGGTATTAAGGGCCTTCCTGTCCTTTCGAAAAGGGCCTTCCGATATCGAGTTGACCAGCGCGGAGAAGGAAAAATACATCGCCGGCGTTCAGCTTCTGCTGTTGAGCGATTATCAGAAGGACAATGTCGTCCACCATGGCATGGCAGGCCACTTCATTGTCAGGGGAGTCGAACATGGTCTGAAGGTCTTGATTATGCAGGATATCGAGGACCGGATGCGGTCTTGCATGGAGCAGGAGGGATTGTCCCGTAAAGATGCCTTGATCTATCTGAAGGAGAGAGACCATCCCCTTATCGAATGGGGGTTTCATCTATACGGTATTCATCCCTGGGATTCAGACCTCTATGACTTGGCTATCCACCTCAAAAGGATCTCCGTTGATGCTGCGGTGGATATGATCTGCCGCACCGTCGCGCTCGACGTTTTCCAGACAACACCAGGATCCCAACGGCATGTCGATGACCTTCTCCTTGCTGCCAGGGCAAAGTGGGAGATCAGGGATATCAATCCCTATGCGGACGTCTCGGCTCATGATGGTTCACTAACCGTAAGGGCTGTCCTGGACGGTGCGTCAGGCACATCTGTTGAAGAAAGAGACCGACTCACCGAGGAGATACAAGCGGCTGTAACAAAAATCCCTGGCGTAACGGAAGTCAGGATCGATGCAGCATTGTATCCGATAAGGGATATGGTGGAGGAAGGAACGCCATGACTATTGTCGCCGGCTGTGATGTAGGCTCGATTACCGGCAAAACCGTCATTTTGGATGGGGGCGAGATCATTTCGTCCAGTGTCGTACCCTCTCGACCCCTGCCTGCCAGAACAGCCGCTGATACCATGGGCCAGGCCCTTGAGAAGGTGGGTCTCGACCTCAAAGACGTGAAGTATGTGGTGGGGACCGGCTACGGAAGGGTTAAAATTCCCTTTGCAAACAAGACGGTTTCGGAAATTGCCTGCCATGCCAAGGGAGCCGCATGTCTGATGGGGACAGCCGGAACCCTTATCGACATCGGCGGACAGGACTGTAAGGCAATTGCTCTGGATGAAAAGGTCCGGGGGAAGGTTAAGAGTTTTGTCATGAACGACAAATGCGCGGCAGGGACCGGGAGATTCCTCGAGGTTATGGCCGCGGTTTTTGAAATCAATGTCGATGAGATGGGTCCGCTGGCTGTCCAAGCCAAGAAGATCGTCCCCATATCCAGTCAGTGCAGTGTTTTCGCCGAGAGTGAAGTGATCAGCCTCATTGCCGAAGAAAACGATCGAGCGGATATCTTGGCAGGCGTTTGTGATTCCGCGGCAGGCAGGATTATCTCTCTGGTAGGCAGGGTCGGGCTGAGAGAAGACGTCATTATTTCAGGTGGGGTCGGTAAAAATATCGGCGTGGTCAGGGCAATAGAGAGAAGACTGGGCATTGAAATGAAGCGTCTGCCGGGTGATCCACAGATCGTTGGGGCCCTGGGCGCGGCTATCATCGCCCAGGAAATGAGCCTTAAATAGGCGGCATTGATTAAAAGGAAATCAGTTCAGCCATTCTGAGTGCCTGAATGACCTCTGACCCAATCGAATGGCTGAGGAGAGAAGGATGACGGATAAGGGATACAAAGACGGGATATTCCCGACAAGCAGACTGAGAATAGCGGTTACCGGCAAGGGGGGCGTAGGCAAGACCATTATTTCGGCGTTGATAAGTCGGGTTCTGAGCCGTCAAGGGAGAAAGATCCTCCTGGTGGATGCAGACCCCGCGATGGGGCTCTCGTACATTCTGGGCGCGGAAACAGATCGAAGCGTCGGATCCTTTCGGGACAGGGTCATCTCGGAGCCCCAGCTCAAGAGGGAGCTGGGCAGTGTTCGCATAAAAGATGTACTGATCAGAGAAGCCCTGGTCAAACTGCATGATGCTGAACTGTTGATTATGGGAAAAGAAGAGAGTTCAGAGTGCTATTGCGGCGTGAACAGCGTCTTGAAATACGGCATCGGTTCTATCGCCAGCGATTATGATGTCATGCTGATTGATTGTGAAGCCGGCCTTGAGCAGATTCACAGAAGGGTTCTCAACACGGTGGACACACTGTTTGTTGTCACGGATATGTCTGTAAGGGGGATGAAGACCGCTATCCAGATAAAAAAAATCGTTGAATCCGGATCGGCCATTGAGGATTGCCAGAGATTTGGCTTGATCTTGAACAGAATGAAGGGCGATGCCGCTCCTCTGCTCACAATGGCCGAAGAAGTCGGATTGGAGGTTTTTGGATCGATTCCGGAAGACGATCATGTGACCTCCCTCGATAGGGAAGGTCTCCCCATCGACAACCTTTCTGAAATGTCGAGCAGTCTTGGGGCAGTTCGTCGCATATTGAGTTCTCTGAACCTGTTTTGAAAGTTATGGCCTTTTGGTTTCACCCTCGAGCAGAGAAAAGGAAATAGAGAAATGGCTTACAGCGAAAGATATGCATGGTTGCGAATAGAACGTAAGTTTCGTCCGTGGCTGAATGACGAAGAGATGGATATGGTCCGAAGTGTACGAGACTATATGCAGGAAAAGGTCAAACCAAGGGTGTGGGATCTGGAAGGCGCACATCATGACCGGGATTGGGACTCTGCATGGAACACCTTCGTTCAATTTGGTGCAGACCTTGCTCGGCTGGGTTACCTGCAAGCAGGCATTCCTGAGTCCTATGGAGGGTTGGGGCTTTCTCTTCCCTGTCAATTGGCCATGGGGGAAGAGATCGGCAGGGTTGACGGTTCTTTCTCTTCCCTCATCAATAAGGCCAACTGGGTGTCAGGCCCCATCTTCCGCTCTCCCAACGAGGTTCTCAAAAAGTTGATGGTGGAGAAACTCTGTAAGGGCGATTTCTACACGGGCGCCGTCTGCTTCACCGAACCCCAGGGCGGCGTCAATATCGAAGACATCACCCAGCGGGGACGCGCCGCACTGGTCACCGCCATCCAGAAGGGGAATGAATACGTGATCAACGGGCAGAAGATTTTCCCCGGTCCGTCAGGGCCAGCCGAAGTTTTTCAAAGAGAAGGATCAAAAGGGCATATTGGCTACCTTGTCGTAGCCAACACGGAACCTGACAGGGACAAACGAACCTGGGAATCCATCGGCCTTTTCTACGTACCGCCTGATGCTGAAGGCCTCTCGTTTTCCCAGCCTTACCAAAAGATGGGGTGCACGTTGGACAGAAACTGCGAGATCAATTTCGACGACGTCTGCATACCCAAGGAATATCGGGTCGGAGGACCGGGCTTGGATGCGGCGCTGTTCTACTCCGTCATTCTTGCAGGTTCACGCATTGGAATCGCGGCTCGCATGACGGGAGGCACCGTAGGGCTTTTCGAAAAGGCCCTGGATCAGTCGGGCGTTCGTGAGATCGAGGGCAGACCCCTTCGAGAGTATTCCTTGTGGGCCGCGGTTCTCGGTGAAATGGCCAGCCGAATCGTTGCATCCAGGGCATCCTACTTCTACGCTGCCCATACGGTCATGAATCCGGCCGTTTATGGAAATTTCTGGGACCAGGATGGCCCCCACGGGATCTGCTCGGGGGCTAAGGAGGAAGCCTCCCGCAATTTCAGATGGGTGGGAGACCGAACCATGGAGATCTTTGGAGCTCAAGGCTATATGTGTGAATTCGGGGTAGAAAAAATAATCAGGGACGGGGAAATGGGTGTGCTTGCGCCGGGAGGGGCCCAAAGAGACAAATTGGATGCGGCGCTCTGTTTCTTCCCCCGCACCTGGTCCGGCAGAGCCGACGGGTTACATCGATGGAGGCCGCCAATGCCTTAGTTGATGTGCTACGGTCTGCTTGATCCCAGCCCACCTGCGAAAAAAAGGAGTTGACGATGGAAGTTCTCGATCAGTTGGAGGCCTTAGCCTCTGAAAATCCCAATTCAGCGGCCAAGGCGTGGAAGGATGACGGCAAAAAGATTGTCGGGTACTGGTGCTCCTATGTTCCCCAGGAGCTGATGCACGCAGCCCATGTATTTCCCTACCGCATCAGAGGCACCGGCGCGAGGAGTACCGGAAGGGCCGACGTGTACATGGCCGCTGTCTGCAACTGCACTTATCCTCGTGCTGCCCTCGAGCTTGCACTCGACGGAACCTATGATTTTATCGACGGCATGGTAGGAGCGAATGAATGCGATCACGGACGCCGGGCATACGAAATCTGGGTGGAAAAAAAGGGCATCCCGTTTCACCATTTCCTCTTTGTTCCACATAAGATCGATGACTCAGTGCTGGCGGAATTCCAGAAAGAGCTTCTCAAATTCAAGGTCCACCTTGAGAATCGCTTTCACACGTTCATCACAGATGATGCGCTGTTCAAGTCCATCCGCCTCTATAATGAGAACCGGAGGCTGCTTAAGACGCTTCAGGAAGGCATGAAGAAAGAGCAGCCACTTATGAAGGGATCTGAATTGAACACGGTGATTGTGGCGGGCGTTTGTACGCCTCCTGAGCAATATAATCAGCTCCTAAAACAGTTACTGGAGGACCTGAGACATCGCAAACCGATGGACAGGCCAAGGGCCAGACTCATGATCTATGGCTGGATCGGAGATAATTCCGGGTTTCACAGGCTCGTGGAAGATGTGGGCGGACTGGTGGTTGCGGATAACTGCTGCTACGGCACGAGAGATTTCTGGGAACCCGTCGAAACTGATGGCGATCCTCTAAAAGGCATCGCACGGTCATATCTTTATCGCCCCACATGCGCCCGTATGATGGGCGAATTGAACAGCAGGCTTGCCTATGCGAAGAATATGATTCAGGAGTTCGCCGTGGACGGCGTCCTTATCACAAGACATCAGTTTTGCGACATTCATGGTTCAGAGGCTTTTTCACTGAAGCGGCACGAGAATGAGATGGGCGTCCCGTTTTCAGCCCCTTTGATTCAGGAATACCTCGGCGAAGATGCGGGGCGGTTGAAGACCCGCATCGAGGCCTTTATTGAACAGATAGAAAGTAATTAAATTCGGGAGAAAAGGGATGACATCCAAGAGAGATATTATTTTCAAAGAGTTTGACTTTTCCAAAAAACCGGAACTCAAAACAGACCTGCTTCATACCATACAATATGCCATCAAATCGGCCATCTCCCAAAGGGATCCAGTCATGCAGTGGATCTGGCAGCCTTCCATCAACGCGATCGATGACATGTGTGCCGCAGCGGAAGATCCGACCGATGTGGTTCTTATAGGATTTAACCTGGCACCCGAAATGATCTATGCCATGGGATTGAAACCTGTTTGCCCGGAAGGCTTGTCATTCCTTTGCCCCACCGAGTATCTGATCCCTTATATCGACGAGTCCCACAAGGCATTCATCCCGGACCACCTCTGCTCTTTTCTTAGCGGTTCCATCGGAATGGCCATATCCAACGCCATACCCAAACCGGTGGCCATAGTCCACACCTCTCAGCCCTGTGACAACTCCATCGCACAGAGCACCGCGTTGGCTGACTTTTATGGTGTGGAACCTTACATCATTGATTCACCTTATTACGACAATGATGAAGCGTATGACTATTTCGCTGTGCAGATCAAAGAAGGCTTTCGTTATCTGGAACAGATGACAGGGAAAAAGCTCGATATCGACAGATTTCGCGAAGTCATGGCGCGATCCCAGCGGGCCCACGAACTGGTGCATGAGATCAATGAGCTCAAGAAAAGAAAGCCATGCCCGATACCGACGGGCGCGATCTTGCGCCAGCTGAGTATCGGGATGTACGGCCAGACCGGCAGCGAGCACCTGGTTCGCTGGCTGGAGAAACACCTTGAAGATGCTCGAGAGCGCGCCCATAAAGGAATCGGCGGGCAGCACGAGGAAAAGATCCGAACCGCCTGGATCTACGCATGGCCCAGTTTTGAATGGACTATATACGAATGGCTGGGAAAGAAATACGGGGCCATTCCGGTGATATTTCAGGCGTCAGAGTATTTTTACACGCCGAAGAGCTCCGGGGATTTTGATGATCTGTGCAGGTCTCTGGCCATCCGGATCCTGAGTTGCCCCATGGGTAGATCGAGCCGGGGGCACCTAGATTATTTTGTACGCGATTCAGCCTATTGGTGCAAGGAATGGAGCATTGATGCGGCTATATTTGCGGGGCATCTCCAGTGCAAGGCCAACTGGTCCGTTGCCCAGATTACCAAGGAGGTCCTCATGGATGAACTGGGTGTCCCAATGCTCAGTTTTGTTGTGGATGCCCTGGATCCCCGCGTCACTTCCACGGAGCAGATGCTGGGGTATATCGAGCCCTTTCTTGAGATGGTCGCTGAAAACAAGGAGTTGGAAAAGATCGGTTGATGAAGTGCCTCTGCCAGAGGCATTGTAGATGCTATTTTTTAAGAGAAAATTGTTAGAGAGCAGACAGGGGATTCACCATGACGGCTTTAGAAGAACTGACCTTATTGGCGAAACAAAATCCCAATCCGACTGTCAGTGCATGGAAAAACAAAGGACATAAGATCGTCGGTTATTGGTGCTCCTATATCCCGCGGGAACTGGTCCACGCAGCAGGACTATTGCCTTATCGGATAAAGGGCGTAGGGGCTGAGGGAACGACCAGGGCGGATGTCTATATGGCTGCAGTTTGTAATTGTACTTACTCCCGCGCCATATTGGATATGGCGCTAAATGGGGCTTATAACTTCCTTGACGGACTGATCGGAATGAACGAGTGTGACCACGGTCGCAGGGCTCACGAGATCTGGGTGAAAAAGATAGGCGTGCCGTTTGATCATTTCCTGTTTGTTCCACACAAGAGTAATGATACGACCCTGCGGGAGTTCGAAAAGGAACTCTTGAAATTGAAAGTTCATCTGGAGAGCCGATTCCACACCTTTATTACGGATGAGAATCTGCTCAACTCCGCCCGGATTTATAATGACAATCGCGCGTTATTAAAAAGCCTCCAGGAAAACATGAAAGAAAAAGCCCCGCGCATCAAGGGCTCCGAGATGCATGATGTCGTTATTGCTGGCGAATCAATCCCTCCCGAACAATACAACCAGCTTCTGAGACGATTAGTCGAGGAACTGGAGAATCGCCCCCCTCTCTATGATTACCGGGCACGGATTTTCATTTACGGCTGGACCGGGGATGACTCCAGCTTCTACAAAATTGTCGAGGATGTGGGAGGACTGGTGGTCGCGGATAACTGCTGCTTCGGCACCAGGGAGTTCTGGGAGCCGATCCACCTGGACGGAGATCCTTTCAATAGCCTTGCAGCATCCTATCTGAATCGGCCACCGTGCCCCCGGATGATTGACGGCTTTGATAAGCGCTTTCAAGATGTTAAAGACATGATCACCGAGTTTCAAGTGGATGGACTTCTGGTTACGAGACAACAATTCTGTGACCTGCACGGGGTCGAAGCCTTTTTCCTCAAAAAGCGTGAAAAGGAATTAGGGGTTCCCTTTTCAGCGCCTCTGATCCAGGAGTATGTGGGCCTGGACACAGGACGTCTGAAAACACGTATCGAAGCCTTTATTGAGCAGATCGAGAGGTAACTGCAAGTGGGAACAACAATGGCATCCCAAAAAGGTATTGCTTTCAGGCAGTTTGATTTTTCAAGAAAGCCAGATCTAAAGATCGACCTCATTCAACTGATACGGAAGAATTTTATGGGGTTTATGGACAGGGTTGACGAGTCAAAGCGGTGGATATGGCAGCCCAGCCTTGACGGCATTAAGGCCCTGTCATCCGCCTTTGATGACCCCGAAAATATCGTGCTGCACCATTTCACGGTTGCTCCAGAGATCATTTATGCCATGGGCCTGAAGCCGCTTTGCCTCGAAGCCTTAAGCTTTCTGGCCCCTGTTGAACATCTGTGCGCATATGTGGATGAATCTCGCAGTGCTTATGTGCCGGATCATCTTTGTTCCTTTATCAGCGGGTGGCTCGGGATGCTCCACCTGGATATCATACCGAAACCGAGCGCTATTATACATTGTACCCAGCCGTGTGACAATACGGTGGCGGCAGGCGCGATTCTGGCTGACCACTATGATACGGAGATGTTCGTCTTGGATACGCCCTATTATGATACCGATGAAGCACATGAATATTATGCACAGCAAATCAAGCAGGCATTTAAGTATTTAGAGAGAATGACAGGCAAAAAGCTCGATATTGACAGATTCCGTGAAGTTATGGAGCGTTCCCATAGGGCCTATGAATTGTTGCATCAAATTAATGAGCTTAAGAAAAGAAGACCTTGTCCGATACCTGCCAATCCTTTGCTGAGGCAAACCAGCATCGCCATGTACGGGCTCACCGGTACTCTTCAACTTGTAGAATGGTTGGAAACACATCTGGCGGATGCAAGAATGCGTGTTGAAAAAGGCATCGGGGGCACATACGAGGAGCGGATCAGGGTCGTATGGAATATGTCCTGGCCGATTTTTGACTGGGCAATCTATGAATGGATGGAAAAAGAATACGGGGCAATAAGCGTTGCCTACCAGTCGGCGGAGCCTTTTTACATGCCGAGGGATATTTCCTCTGCTGATTTTGATCAATTATGCAAGGCCCTTGCCATCCGGAACCTAAACAGTTCCATGGGGAGGCAGGGACGGGGTCATTTTGAAGGCTTTATCAGAGACTCGGTGTACTGGTGCAGGGAGTGGGGCGCTGATGCCTGCATATTTGCGGGGCATCTGCAATGCCAGGCCAACTGGTCGGCCGCTCAGATTTGCAAGGAAGTGTTGATGGACGAACTGGGGATACCCACCCTCATATTCACCGTCGATCAGGTGGATCCACGGGTGGCATCACAAGATCAGATGGTGGCAAAGCTTGAGCCTTTTCTGGAAATGGTGTCTGAAAACATGATGCGGAGTTGAAGGAAAGCACCTTAACTCCGTTTTATTTGGACAGGCGCTATGCATCAATTCAGCCTGGACCATTGGTTACAAGGATGTGGCATCGAATGGCATGGGTCCGAACCCTACAGAGGTAAGGCGTGTAGTCACCAAAGTGAATGCCAGCGCAGGGGAATGAATGAATTTAGGTAGATACATATCGCGCAGTTCGCTCCACTACTCGGACAAGGTCTGTTTGGTTCACGGTAAAAGGCGTTATTCTTATAGAGAGTTTGAGCAGAGGGCGAATAGCCTCGCTCGAGGACTCATGCATCTCGGACTGATGCGAGGGGATCGGCTGGCGGTTCAGTCCTGGAATCGCTCTGAAATGATTGAAATCGAGGTCGCCTGTTACAAGGCCGGCATTGTTCGTGTCCCGATGAATGCGCATCTTTCGCCATCAGAATCCGTGCACGTCCTCAACGACTCAGAGACGAAGGCAGTCATAGCGGATCCCATGCACATGGACCATATTCTTCAACATAAATCCAGCATTCCTAAAATAGAATATCTCATCTGTCTCGAAAATACCCCCGCCGGCGTGCTTGATTACGAAAAAACTATCGCTCAGTCATCTGTGGAGATGCTCGATATCGACCTGGATCCTTCCGAACTGGCCGTGCTTGCCTACAGCTCAGGAACAACCGGCAAAATGAAGGCCGTCATGCAGAGTTTCGCCAACCGGTTGGCCATGATCCGAAAGGCGTTGATGATTCCAGGCCTGTCCATTGAGCCAGGAGATGTCTTTGTCCATGCGGGTCCCATTTCGCATGCCAGCGGGATGTGGTCGATGCCCATGATGTTCCGAGGTGGCTGCAACCTTGTTCTGGAGCGCTTCAATGTCGAAAAGTTCCTGGAAGCTGTTCAGGAGGAAAAGGCGAGCCTCACCTTACTGGTTCCAACCATGATCCATATGCTTCTGGATTTTCCTGAGAGCAGGAACTATGACCTGAGCAGTCTCAAGCGGGTGTTCTATGGGGCTGCACCGATTTCAAAAACCAGGCTGAGGCAGGCCATTGATGAGCTGTTCGGCTCTATCCTGATTCAGGGGTACGGCATGACGGAGACCACTTCTGCAATTACGATCCTGACCTCGAAGGACCATCTGGATGCCTTGAGGGAAGATCATCAGGACAGACTGGCCTCCTGTGGAAGGCCCTGCTTCGACACCGAAGTGAAGGTGGTGGATGAGGCCGGCGGTGAGGTCTCCACCGGGGAGATCGGCGAGATTATTGCGCGCGGACCGGATGTGATGGTGGGGTATTACAAGGATGCAGAATTGACCAAGGCAACGATCCGGGGAGGCTGGGTCCACACGGGGGATATGGCCAGAGTTGACGATGAGGGATACATCTATATCGTGGATCGCAAGTCTGAGACCATCATTTCGGGGGGATTCAACGTCTACCCTTCCGAAGTGGAGGGCGTGCTTTACGCCCACCCGGCTGTCTTTGAAGCGTGTGTGGTGGGCGTCCCTGATGAGAAATGGGGAGAGGCCGTCAAAGCCGTCGTCGTTGTCAAGAAAGGATGCGTTGTTACGGAGCAGGCATTGATGGATCACTGCAAGGCATTCCTGGCCGGATACAAGAAGCCTCAATCCATTGATTTTGTAAATGACCTCCCGAAGAATCCCAGCGGAAAAATCCCCCGTCGGGTCGTCAGGGAAAAATACTGGCGGGATAGAGATCGAAAATTGATCTGAAAGGGAGTCAAGGCCCATGTATGGCACTGACCGGTATGAAGAATTCATGGAGGAAAAAGACGTTATGATACGTGCAGAGACAATCCTGGCAGCTTCCAGGGAACTCAACACCAGAGCCGCAATTGAGATTCCTAAGGATGTCCAGCAAAAGGTGGAAAAGATGGCATCGGAAGAAACCAATCCTCTGTCCCGATACGTTTTGGAAAAGATCCTGGACAACTACGAGACCGCCATTAAAGACCGAAGCCCGATGTGCGCGGATACAGGCTTGCCAAGGTATTACGCCAAAATCGGCAACCAGGCAAGCATCGAAGGGGGCATGGTCGCTCTAGAAAAATCGCTCCGTCAGGCGACGGCCGACACGACGGCCAGCATCCCCCTGAGACCCAATCGAGTGCACCCATTTTCCCGAAAGGACCACAACAACAATGTGGGCCTGCATGCGCCGACGGTTGACTACAGTTTCGAACCCAACGTGGACTGGATGGATATTACCGTCGTTCACAAGGGGGGCCTTTTCGGGGGCGAATACAGGATGCTTTTTCCTGCTGACGGCATCCCCGGGCTGAAGCGGTTTTTCCTGGATTCCATTGCAGAGTTTCTTCGCAGGGGGATGTCGTGTCAGCCTGCGGTTATTGGCATCGGTGTTGGCGGCACAAAGGATGTGTGTGTCCGTCTTTCAAAGGAAGCGGCTTGCCTGCGACTCGTGGGCGATCGGAACTCGGAGCCGGAGATTGCCAGACTTGAAGAGGAACTCATCGACCTCGGAAACAATGCAGGGTTTGGGCCCATGGGGTTTCCGGGGAAATCCGCCGTGCTGGACGTCCATATTGAAGCAGCATACGCCCATACCGGCGGCATGCCTGTGGGTATCCAACAGTTTTGTTATGCCCAGAGAAGAAAAACCGCACGGTTCTTCCCTGACAATACAGTGGAATTTCGTGAAGACCCCCGGTGGTTTACTCCCTATTACCGCAGAGAGACGATCGATTAGGATCGCAGAAAAAGGAGCCGTGAGATGATACCGCAAGACCAGACCGCAATCCGAGAAGTCAGCATTACACTCCCTGTCCGGGATGATCAACTGAATTCTCTCCAATTGGGCGACGCAGTCTTTTTAAATGGCATGGTGTTCACCGGCCGTGAAGGACTTTACCACATGATTTTCGAGAAGAAGGCGGAACCGCCCATCGATATCCGAACGCTGGGTGGCGCGACATTTCATTGTTCTCCAGCCATCAACGAATCATCGCCGGGCATTTACCACGTTCCATCGGTTACCGCAACGGCGAGCTTCCGGTTTGCCAAATACATGCCGGAGTTTCTGAGCCGGTACAACATCCATTTCGTCATCGGGAAGGGAGGGATGTCATCCAGGGTATACAAAGAAAGTTTCGTCCCAAACCGTACGATCTATCTGACAACCGTCGGCTACGGCTTGGGGGCCATTTATGGAAAAGGGATTGTGGGCGTGAAAGATGTGGCCTGGAAGAAAGAACTTGGGCTTGCACAGGCCATCTGGGTGCTTGAAGTGAATCATTTTGGCCCCTTCATGGTGGAGTGTGATGCGAGGGGAAACAGCCTCTTTGAACAAGGAAACGATGAGATCAACAAAAAGTTTCTTCCCCTCTATGAGGGACTGCCTATACCCGCATTGAAGCGGTTGGGAGAGGTGACATCACCTGCTCAGGAAGTGGTGTAATCTCAACAGAGATGAGCGGCGGACGAATGTCAGAGACAAAGACTGCTGAAAACGGAAGTGCGCCTTCCGTGCAGCATAACGTGGTTTCAAGCGGTTTCTTAAGGAGGTAGAGATGAAAAAGGGCAAATTGACAATGGGTGCTTTGGCGGTCTGTATCCTGTTTTCCGTCTTGGCAGCGCCCGGCGTCCGTGCGGAGGAGGTCATCGAGTTAAAGGCAGCCACATGGCTTCCCACATCCCATCCGGTCTACCAGCAGGTTTTCATCCCCTGGGGACAACTGATCGAGAAAAGGAGCAAGGGGCGGGTTAAATTCGCCTGGTTTCCGGACGGATCCCTGGTCAAGGCTGAGCAACATCTCAGCGCCATCAAAGGCGGCATGGTGGATGTGTTGACGCCGATGGCGCTTTGGACGGTGGACAAGCAATTTCCAATTATTTCGGCCATATTCATGCCTTTCCAGGTGGACAACGAAACCCACGCCTCCCTGTCTTTCTACGATGCGTTCCAACAGATGCCGGAAATCCGGGAGGAGTTGAAGGGAATAAAGATGGTTGGTTTTTCGTCGTCGGGGATGGGTAATTTTCACACGAAGGGGTTCCTGGTCAAAACAGCGGCAGATTTCAAGGGGAAGCGCATTTGGCCCGCCAACAGCATAGGGGTGGAGTCGTGCAAGCTTTGGGGTGCCGTACCCACTCTTGTCAAGGTCTCCGATATCTACATGTCGTTGCAGAGGGGAACTTTGGATGGCATTTTCTTCCCAACCCCGCCGCTCAGCGACTTTCGTTTTACAGATCTGATTAATAACCATACATTATGCGGCTACTCCCTGGCAGCTCAACCTGTGACCATGAACCAGGCCAGGTGGGATTCCCTCCCCCCCGATATCCAGAAGATCTTCGACGAACTTACGCTCCCTCTCAGCATTGCCATCGGAAACAAGTTCGAGGAAATGAATGAGCATATTGTTCGGGAACTCAAGAAACGGAGTGATAATATCTACATATTTTCCCCGAGCGAAAAACAGGAATGGAGGGCCAGTATTCAACCGATCTTTGACACTCAGGCGGCGGCCATCACTGCGACAGGCCGCGATGGCAAGGGGGTCATGAATAGAATCCAAAACATTGTAACAGAGGCCAGGAAAAAACCTTTCAAGGTGAATCAGGACTGGCAGGTAGTGAAGTAGGGGGACACGGGCAAGGTGAACCACCATTGAAGCGACCTGGAAAGGTGACTTTTTCGGATCAGGAAGTGGTGTGATAACGAGCGATAAGGCGCCAAGGGAGGTGAGAGACAAGGAGTTGCGGCAATCGGAGGGTGTTTGGGGGATTAGAAAAACATTATCAGAATAAGTCATTAAGGAGGCGGAGATGAAAAAGGGCAAATTGATGATAGGCGTTTTGGTAGTCAGTATCCTGTTGTCTGTTTCGGCGGTCGGTGCCGTCCGCGCTGCCGATGTCATCGGGTTAAAGGCAGCCACATGGTTTCCCACATCCCATCCGGTCTATCAGCAGGTCTTGATTCCCTGGGGACAGCTCGTCGAGAAGAGGAGCAATGGCCGGGTCAAATTTGTATGGTTTCCGGATGGATCTCTGGTCAAAAACGAGCAGGGTCTCAGCGCCATCAAGGGCGGTATGGTGGACGTGATGGCGCCTCTGTCCATATGGGCATTTGATAAGCAGTTTCCCATCGTCACCGCCATATACATGCCCATGCAGTTGGACAGCGAGACCCATGCATCCAGGTCCTTTTACGACGCGTTCCAGCGAATGCCGGAGATACGGGAGGAATGCAAGGGGATGAAAATCGTGGGATTCGCATCCTCAGGGATCGCCAACTTCCACATGAAGGATATCCTCGCGAAGACCCCGTCGGATTTCAAGGGACAGCGCGTATGGCCTGCCAACAGCATCGGGGTACAATGTGCCAAGCTGTGGGGAGCCGTGCCCACCCTTGTCAAGATGGCCGACATCTATATGTCGCTTCAGAGGGGAACCCTGGATGGCGTGTGGTTTCCCACTCCCCCGATCGCCGATTTCCGCTTCACCGACATGATCAAAAACCATACGCTTTGTGGCTTCTGCGCCGGCTCACAGGCCGTCGTCATCAACCAGGCCAAATGGGATTCCCTCCCATCCGATATCCAAAAGATCTTCGACGAACTTACGCTCCCTCTCAGCATTGCCATCGGCAACAAGTTCGGGGAAATGAATGACCATATTATAGGGGAACTCAGGAAACGGGGCGACAACATCTATGTGCTCTCTCGGAAAGAAAAGGACGAGTGGAGAGCAAGCATTCAACCTATCTTCGACGCTCAGGCGGCTGACATCACCGCCGCAGGTAGGGACGGCAAGGCCATCATGGCTAAGATCCAGACCATTGTCGCAGAAGCCAGGGAAAAACCCTCCAAGGTGACTCAGGACTGGCAGGTAGTGAAGGAGTAAGGATACTTCTAACCTTGGAAGGGAAGAAGGGGCTGAAAGGAAGACCATTGTGTTATTAATGGGCTATATTTCTTCCAGCCTTGTTCACAGAGGGACATGGGGATGGACAGTAGGGGAACTACATAGAGACGGCGGGGGATTTATGGAAGTGCAGCGTTCGATTGCACATGTTTTTAGTAATTTTCTGCTGGATTGCGCATCGGCCCTTGAAAAACCATTGGGATATGTGAGCAGCAAATGCGTAGCTCTGGCGTCCCTTCTTTCTCTGGGTATGGCCGTTTTCATTATCCTGGATATTGCCCTCAAGTATCTGTTCGAGGCACCCATGCACTTTATCATCGAGGGAGAGACTTTTCTTTTGGTGATGGTGACCTTTCTAACCATTGCCGAAACCCAGAGGAACGGCAGACACGTTTCTGTGGATCTCTTTACCATAGGTCTTCCTATCAAGGTCCGGCTTTTCAACAGCACGATTTTTTCCATTTTCGGTATTTTCCTCTTCGTGATTGTAAGCTGGCAGTTGTTCCAAAGAGGGTTGCAGGAATACTCAGACGGTGCGAAAAGCTTGATTTCTCATATTCCTTTTTTTCCTTTTTCATTTTTGGCCGCCTTTGGATGTGTGCTTTTGTCCCTGGTTCTTTTCAAGGAGCTGTTAGAAAAGCTTGGCCGATCCTTTTCGACATACAGGCGGCCCTTTTTTATCCTGGCTGTGATACTGATTCTGTCTGCAGTCATCATGACGCTTCCGATCGCGTACCAAACTTTTGGCATTCAGGTAGGAAGAAATGCCCTAGGCGTGGTGATGCTGGGGTTTGCTCTTGTGCTCATGTTCTTTGGTTTTCCTGTAGCCTTTACTATGGCCTTTGTCGGACTCTTGGGAACGTGGTTTCTGGCCGGCCGGGATATCTCTTTCGGATTTACTCGGCTGGCTGCATTTGACAGTGTGGCGGAATACTATTTATGCGTAATCCCCTTTTTTATTCTCATGGGGTTGTTCTGCCTGGGTGCGGGCATCAGCAAGGATTTGTTTCGTGCTGCCCATAGATGGGTGGGTGCAATGCCGGGTGGTCTGGCCATTTCAACTGTGATCGGCTGTGGGGGCTTTGCGGCCATATGTGGGGACAGCATGGCCAATGCAGCCACCATGGGCGCTGTGGCGCTTCCTGAGATGAAGAAGTACCAGTATCAGGATTCCCTGGCCACCGGTTCCGTGGCTGCCGGGGGCACGCTGGGGATACTGATTCCACCCAGCATTGGGTTTATCGCGTATGGCGTTGTTACCCAAGAGTCTGTGGGCAAGCTCTTCATGGCCGGCATCCTCCCTGGAATCATTCTGATTCTTTTCTTTTGCGCAACTATCTTTCTCCGGTGCAAGCTGAATCCCACCCTGGGGCCGGCGGCAGAGCCATGCTCCTGGAGAGAGAAGGTACGCTCACTCCAAGGAGCCTGGCAGGTGGTGCTGCTGTTTGCCGCAGTCATGGGAGGCATCTATTCAGGGGTGGTGACCCCTACCGAAGCCGGGGGTGTAGGGGTGATCGGCGCTCTGATCCTGGCCCTGTTTTCCTCTGAGTTCACCTGGAAGAAAATGGTTGACTCGCTGACGGACGGCATTCAGATGTCCGCCATGATCATCACCATGCTGATTGGGGTAGCCATTCTCAACAACTTTATTGTGCTGACCGAAATGCCTTCTCGTCTGTCCGATTTTCTTCAATCCATGAACCTCGCCCCGTATGCCTTTTTTGTTTGCGTCATGCTGCTTTATCTGGTCATGGGGATGGTGATGAACATCATCCCCATGATCATAGTCACCCTGCCCATTATCTTTCCCTCGATCGTCGCCATGGGTTTCGATCCCATCTGGTTTGGGGTGGTGATGGTCATCATGATGGAAATGGGCCAGATCTCGCCACCCGTGGGGATCAATGTCTTCGTGATTGCAGCGGTAGCCAAGGATGTGCCAATGCAAAGAATCTTCCTTGGGATACTGCCCTTCATCTTTTGCGAGGTAGCGGTCATTGTTCTCTTGACCTTCTTCCCCAAGATCGCACTCTTCCTCCCCAGCCTCATGGAGGTGCTGCCGCCTATAATAAGATGATGCGGTATTATATCCTCTATTTTGTTTATTAAGTACAGGGGCTGCCTTAAAGCGCAAGTGGAAGGTGAAACCAATTACATATTTTTAGAAAGGAACAGTGATGACTGCTTTGGAAGAGATATTTGAATTGTCTTCATCCAATCGTAACAGCGCCGTCAAAGCATGGAAGGAAAACGGTGGGAAAATGGTTGGATACTGGTGTTCTTACATACCATGCGAACTCATCCACGCCGCAGGACTTTTTCCTTACAAGGTAAAGGGGTTGAACGCGAACGGAACCTCGAGGGCCGAGGTATATTTGACGCCTGTCTGCACATGCAAATGGTCCCGTTCTATTGTCCAGTTGGCCTATGACGCGGAGTATGGTTTTCTTGATGGGCTGGTGGGGATGAACCAGTGTGATCACAGCCGAAGGGCCCATGAATTCTGGGTGAGGAAAATCGGTGTTCCCTTTGATCATTTTGTGGCAGTGCCCCACAAGATGGAGACGGAGGCGGCACTGGAATGGTACACGAAAGGTCTCCTTGACCTGAAAAACCATCTGGAAGATCATTTTCATGCGCCCATCACTTCGGACGCTCTGATCCGCTCCATCGATCTGTTCAATGAAAACCGGTTGCTTCTCAAGGAATTACAGGCATGCATGAAGGACAAGGATCCGTGTATCAGGGGATCGGATCTCCACAAGGTGATTATTGCGGGGGTTTCCACGCCGCCCGAGCGATACAACAATCTGCTGAAACGTCTGTTGAAAGAAATTAAGGAGCGGAAGTCCACAACCGATTACAGGGCCAGAATCATGATCTGCGGATGGTGTGGAGACGATACCACGCTTCGAACCATCCTTGAAGATCTGGGCGCCCTCGTTGTGGCTGACAACTCCTGTTTTGGGACTCGAGATTATTGGGATCTAGTAGAGGTGGAGGGAGATCCCCTGGATAGCATTGCCAGGTCCTATCTGAACAGGACCCCTTGTCCCCGCATGATGGACGGGTTCGCCAGGCGGCTTGCTTTCACCAAAGAGATGGTCGAGCAATTCGCTGTGGATGGAATCATCCTGAGCAGGATTCAATTTTGTGATCTCCACGGAATTGATGAGTTCAACTTTAAGCTGCGGGAGAACTTCCTGGGGGTTCCTGTATCGTCCCCCCTGATACAAGAGTATGGGAGCCAGGATATTGGAAGGCTTAAAACACGATGCGAAGCGTTCATTGAACAGATTGAAAAACGATAGGGGGAGACAATGCCTGAAAAAGATAAAATAAGGTTCAGGGAGTTTGATTTTTCAACCAAGCTGGACCTGAACATCGACATCCTGCACCATACGGAGCGGATAGTGAAAGGTCTCATATCCCAAAGAGACCCCTCGATCCAGTGGGTTTTCCAACCCTACGTCGATGCCTTAGAAGAAATGAGCGAGGCAATTCGCGAAGAACAGCCGATCGTGTACCATAACTTTACGGTCCTACCCGAGCTGATTTATGGTATGGGAATCATCCCCTACCACCACGAGATGTTGGCGTTTATCTGTCCGACCGAATATTTTGCAGCGTACAAGGACCTGTCGTTTACCCATAACACGCCGGAACATCTGTGCTCTCTCCTCAGCGGAACCTTGGGTATAGCCTTGTCTGATGGGTTATCTAAACCGGATGCCATGATTTACGCCTCCCATCCCTGCGACAGCGGTGTCGCCACATGTCAGGCCTTGGCCGAATACTATGGGGTAGAACCGTTTATAATCGATTCACCATACGATGACAGCCGGGAGGCCCATGATTATGTGACGAGGCAGATCAAGGAATGTGTGACATATCTCGAAGATAAGATCGGTAAAAAAGTAGACATGAACGTGATGCGAGAGGCCGTCAGAAGATCCGACAGGGCCCATGAACTCCTGTATTATATCAATGAAATGAAGAAAAAAACCCCCTGCCCTATTCCCTCGTCGATCATTCTTCGGTCTGTCAGTGTGGCCATGTGGGGTATGGTCGGCAGTCAGGAGACGGTCGCATGGCTTGAGAGGTTCCTAGAAGATGCAAAGGAGCGGGCTGAACGGGGCATGGGGGGGAGATACGAGGAAAAGCTGCGAATCGCCTGGATCTACACCTTTCCCACGTTCGATCCGGCCATTTTTGAATGGATGGAGGCAAGATTCGGGGCCACGTCCGTGATCTTCCAGGGCGCAGAGCACATGTACTGGCCGACCTACAAACCGTTAAGAAGGCCCTGCTACGATTACAGCCTCGATGAACTGTGCGCCATCATGGCAGACAAGAGTTTGAATACGCCTATGGCCAGGCAGGCCCGGGGCCATTTCGACTATTTTATCAAGGATGTGGTCCACTGGTGCAGGGAATGGAAGATCGACGCGGCCATATTCTCCGGTCACATCCAGTGCAAGTCCAACTGGTCTTCCGCACAACTGGCAAAAGAGGTTCTGATGGATGAGTTGGGTATCCCCACCCTCATCTACGAGACGGATATCTTTGACCCCAGAGTCACCTCTGCGGAGAAAACCGTGGCCTACATGGAGCCATTTTTGGAAATGGTAGCTGAGAAGAAACTTTTTGAGGCTTTTTAGCATTTAACATAACATAATGACAGTGCATTAGAAGGAGGAACCAATGTTTGTAGATGAACGCATCTATACGCTGCATGCGGGCCAGGTGCCTGTTTTCCTGAAACTCTACGAGGAGGAGGGGATGGAATGCCAGGTGCGCATCCTTGGCAAGATGGTGGGCTACTATTACACAGACGTAGGCCCATTAAACCAGATTGTGCACATGTGGGGGTACGAGAGCATGGATGACCGTTTTGAACGCCGCAAGAAATTGCAGGCCTCGTCCGAGTGGCAGGCTTATGCCAAAAAGATGCGGCCATTGGTGGTTCATGTGGAAAACAAGATACTGGTTCCGGCGCCTTTCTTTAAAGTTCCGTAAGGTGTTTCAGGTCCCTAAGCTTTGGATCGAGGAACTTTTTCCCTGAAACTTCTTAATCTTAGACGGGCATAACTGAAGAGAAAATGGAGGAACGGTATGGATGTTTTCGAGCAACTGGCCAAAAAGCTGGACGGGTTGCCCCAAGGCTTCCCAACAACAGAAAACGGTGTAGAACTCAAGATTCTCAGAACCATATTTGATCCAGAAGACGCCAGGATGGCGCTACTGATGACCCCTGCACCTGAGACCGCAGAACAGGTGGCAGAGCGCCTGGGGCGTCCTCTGGACGAAATTAGCGCGCATTTGGACGATATGGCGCGAAAAGGGCAGATCGTCTCGTTCAAGATGGCCGGACGCCAAGTGTACCGGCTTGCCCCCTTCGTCATCGGAATCTATGAGATGCAGCGGCGGGAGAGACTAACGAAGGAACTCGCCGAGCTTTTTGAGGAGTATTTGCCTCATCTCACAAAAACCTCGGGCGGCTACGGACCCCACATGACGAGGGTGATTCCTGTTCAGTCAACCATCAAGGCAGACCTGCACGTGCTCCAACATGAAGACATTCGCCAGATAATCGCCAAGGCTAAGTCTTTTCGCGTGCAGGATTGTGTCTGCCGTAGGGAAAAGGCTCTGTTGGGGGACCCCTGCAAACATACCCTACACAACTGCCTCCAGTATTCCATGGAAGAAAGCGCCTTTGATTATTTCAACCTGGATGGGGAAATTATCACGAGAGAGGAGGCCCTCAGGATCATGGAAGAGGCCGACCAGGAGGGCCTGGTGCATACCACCTATAATGCGATGGACGTGCCGGCAGGGTTTTTGTGCAGTTGCTGCGGTTGCAGTTGTGGTCTTATGCGTGCCCTCAAGGAATATCATGCCCCGTACGCAATTGCCAGGAGCAACTATGTGGCCCACATCGATGCGGATGCGTGTACTGCGTGCGGTGTATGCAAGGATGAGCGTTGCCCCATGGACGCCATTGTGGAAGATGATGGCATCTACCGGGTGCTCGAAAAGCGGTGTATCGGATGCGGGGTCTGTGCGGTGGTCTGCCCTTCCGAGGCCCTCATCCTGATTCAAAGACCCGAGTCGGACAGGGATGAAATAGCTCGGGATATGTTGGAATGGGGTAAGCAGCGGCTGGCCAACAGGGGTCGGCACCTGATCACGAATTAGCGAAAGCCATGTCAACAAGGCCACTCAGGAACCAAGGGAGACGAGAGCGATGGCACGCCATTCTTTTCAACGTGATTTGAGAGATATTCATTTTGTTCTGTTCGAACACCTGCATGCTGAGAAAGTGCTAGGCTATGAGGTC
>QZIK01000105.1 GCA_003599015.1 Desulfobacteraceae bacterium
TCTTGTTAACAATGCCGGGGTAAACTACCGGGTTCCTGCGCTGGAGTACCCGGAAGAACAGTGGGATCTTGTAATAAACACAAATCTCAAGGGATATGTGCTTGTTTCGCAGGCAATAGTCCCCCAGATGATTGATCGAGGATACGGCAAGGTTATCCATATGGGCTCCATTTTAGGTAAAATAGCTCTTCCCAATCAACTGGCGTATGCGGCATCAAAGGGCGGCGTCAATCAGATCACCAAGGTTATGGCCCTTGAATGGGCAAAAAAGGGGATCAGGGTTAACGCCATAGGACCCACTTATTTTGCAACAGATCTTAATGTCCAGATAAGAAATGACCCAGATAGATTCAAATTCATAAATGAAAGGACCCCGATGGGAAGGTGGGGGGAACTCCCTGAGCTAGAGGGGGTGGTTATTTTTCTGGCGTCCAATGCATCGGATTTTATAACAGGACAGACGATCTATATAGACGGCGGATGGACTGCCTGGTAGAAGGGAGGGGAGATGAAATCCATCTATAGTCAAAAGCCCTGGCTGAAGAATTACCCTGACCGTGTGCCGCATGAGATGGATGTTCCGACCGGGACTTCACTTGATGATTTCAAGGCCGCCGCGGCTGCCAGGGCCTATGGTCCGGCCGTCTATTATTTTGATTATCCGGTTACCTACGGCGAGATGGAAAGATTGTCATCCGGCTTTGCTGCGGCGCTGGTGGATCTGGGTGTAAAGAAGGGGGACAGGATAGTAGTTGACCTTCAAAATATCCCCCAGTTCCCCATTGCGGTTTACGGCTCCTGGAAGGCGGGCGCCACCGTAGTCCCCATAAACCCTATGTACAAGGAACGAGAGATATCCTACTTTCTGAAGGACTCGGGTTCGACTGTTTTTCTTGTCATGGAAGAGACGGCGGCAGGTCTTGACCTCAATTCCTTTGCAAATACATCTTTGAAACACGTCATTACTGCCTCGGCCCTGGATTTCATACCTCAGGGAGCTCAGATCCCAGGGGCGATTGCACAGCTCCAAAAGATCCGTCTCCCCGGTACACTTGACATGATGGAGATCATCAGGAAATATGATGGCCTATCTGTCGCTGATCCTGGTCTTGGGCCCTCTGACCTTGCATATCTGACTTATACCTCGGGAACAACCGGCCCCCCTAAAGGAGCCATGAACACCCATGGAAACATAGCCTTTAACGCCAGGGTATATGAGGTAATGCAGAAGCTCGAGGAAGATGATGTTATCCTTGGAGTTGCCCCTCTTTTCCACGTGACTGGAGAGGTGGCTCACCTTGCCTCCGCAGCCCTTATGGCGATTCCGGTGATCCTTTATTATCGTTTTGATCCGGCCGAGACTCTTAGGCTCATTGAACGATGGAAGGCTACTACTACGGTTGCCGCAATAACGGTTTACATAGCACTTATGGGTCATCCGGACATGGGCAAAAGAAACCTTAAAAGCCTGGTAAAGGCTTACAGCGGAGGTGCTCCTGTTTCAGATGCCCTTGTAAAAAGGTTTGAGGAGGTAACCGGACTGTACATTTACAATGTTTACGGCATGACAGAGACCAATTCTCCTTCCCATATAGTACCGTGGGGCATGAGAGCTCCGGTTGACAGGGAGAGCGGGGCGCTTTCCGTGGGGGTCCCTGTGCCCAACTGCACGGCCAGGATAATGGACCTGGAAAACGGTGCCGCGGAGCTTCCCCCAGGGTCAGTTGGTGAGATAGTTGAAACAGGCCCAATAGTGGTTCCCGGATACTGGAACAAACCGGATGAGACAAGGCACGCAATAAGGGAGGGATGGCTCTACACAGGGGATGTCGGCAAGATGGATCAGGACGGATGGTTCTACCTGGTTGACCGCAAAAAGGACATGATAGTTGCATCAGGTTTCAAGGTGTGGCCCAGGGATGTTGAGGACGTAATCTACCAACATCCGGCTGTAAGGGAGGCGGCTGTCGTAGGAGAGCCAGATCCTTACAGGGGGGAAACGGTTAAGGCCTATGTGGCGCTCAAGAGTGATATGGAAGGAAGCATAACCCCCGAGGAGATTATTTCCTTCTGTAAAGCACGGATGGCTGCCTACAAATACCCAAGGTCGGTTGAGTTTGTACCTGAAATCCCAAAGACCCTTACAGGCAAGTTTTTGCGCAGATCCCTCCGGGAAAGAGGTAATGAAGGGAAGGGTGCCTAGAATAAGCCTGTCAGACATTTCATCTCAGAAAGGATTGCCAATGAAACTTAAAAACGGCGCAGAATATATATCCAGCCTCAGAAAGATCAAACCAAGAATCTATTACAAGGGTGAATTGATTGAAGACGTGACACGCCATCCTGCAACTGCTCCCCATGTTCGGTGCGCTGCCATGACCTATGCCCTTGCAAGCGACGATAAATACAAAGACCTTGCCCTTGCTACATCCCATCTTACGGGCCGTACCATAAGCAGGTTTACCCATGTCCACCAGGGGGTGGAGGATCTCATCAAAAAGGTAAAACTTCTCCGTGTTCTTGGGCAGAAGACCGCAAGCTGTTTCCAGCGGTGCGTGGGGTTTGACGGCATTAATGCAACCTATTCGGTCGCCTATGAAATAGATCGCAAATACGGCACAGACTATCTGGAGAGGTTCAAAAAATGGTTGATCCACATCCAGGATGAAAATCTCATGGTTGTGGGCGCCATGACCGACCCGAAGGGCGACCGTTCCAGAGGCCCTGCTGATCAGGCAGACCCGGATCAGTACGTGCATGTGGTCGAGCGCAGGGACGATGGGGTTGTAATAAGGGGGGCCAAGCTTCACATGACGGGAGCCGTCAACTCCCATGAGATACTTGTGATGCCCACAACAGCCATGGATGAGCGTTCGAAAGATTATGCGGTTGTCTGCGCTGTACCGATTGATGCCTCCGGCGTAACCCTGATCTTCGGAAGGCAGGCCAACGACGACAGAAGGGACAATTACGAACGCATAGATTCCGGAAAGCCTGTTTTCGCAGCAGTAGGGGGAGAGGCCGTCATAGTCTTTGAGGACGTATTCGTACCCAGGGACAGGATCTTTATGGACGGAGAGACGGATTTTACCGGGACCCTTGTCTATCGTTTTGCAGCCCATCACAGGGCTAATTACGGTGCCTGTAAAACAGGCCTTATGGATGTGTTAACTGGTGCAGTCACATACCTTGCCCAGATTCAGGGTACCGAGAAGGGTTCCCATGTGAAGGATAAGATAACAGAGATGATTCATCTTTGCGAGACACTCTACAGCTCCTCCATTGCATGCTCGGCGGAGGGGTGGCCGACGCCTTCAGGGGCGTATATGGTTAATACCATGCTCGCCAACGTGTGCAAGCAGAACGTGACGCGTTTTCATTTTGAGGTGGCCCGCCTTGCGCTTGACCTTGCCGGCGGATTTATCGCAACCCTTCCCAGCCAGTACGATCTCGAAAGCGAGGACGTAGGCCAAATGGTGAAGAAATACTTCTCGGGAGTTCACGGCATCCCCACCGAGCACCGCATCAAGATAGCACGTCTCATAGAGGCCATGACCGGGGGAACTGCCCTTGTTGAGTCCATGCACGGGGCAGGTTCTCCGCAGGCACAAAGAATTATGATCCTACGGGAAGGAGACCTTGAGAAAAAGGTCAGACTTGCCAAGGCCCTGATTGGTATTCCCAGCAGGAAAAAGGCTGCAAGACCAGCCGCCGGCAAGGCCGCTTCCAAAGGGAAGCAATAGATGCGGAGCTGAGTGATATCGGCATTGTAATAAGTTGATCTTAAAAGAAAATAAGGAGAACCCTGATGGGTGAACAAACAGCTTTGAATCAAAAGAGATTGGAGCTTATCAAAAAATTCAGAGGCGTCGCTCCTGAATTCATGGCAGCCGAGTTTGAGGTTTTACAGAAGACATATCAGGATGGGGCACTGAGCATAAAGGTCAAAAGACTCATGTCCCTTGCAATTGCCCTCAGGGCAGGATGCACCAACTGCATCCTTGCACAGACGCAGTATGCCCTAGATTCAGGCGCATCTCGGCAGGAGATTGTCGAGACCCTCCAGGTGGTAACTGCCATGAGCGGAACCACGGGAATTGCCGAGTCGTTGAGGGTAGTCGAGTTTCTGGACGAGAAGGGAATGCTGTAGGGATATCCCCGGCGCATCGATCGTGCAGAACTCATAGGCGAATCTCAGGAGGTGTCTGATTTATGATCAGCCAGTAGAGTCCTAATTGCCTTACCGCATCAGCAAAACGATCGAACTCAACTGGCTTGCGCACATAGCTGTTGGCGCCCTTCAGGTAGCTGGCGATGATGTCTTCTTCTTCGCTGGAGGAGGTAAGTACCACAACAGGGATCAGTCGGGTACGCTGATTGGACCTCAGGCGTTCCAGCACCTCCAGACCTCCCAGCTTGGGAAGCTTCAGGTCCAGCAGGATAAGCTGGGGTAAGACATTACGGTCCTGTCCGGCATACGCCCCGTTCTTAAATAAGTAGTCCAGTGCTTCGACGCCGTCGCGGGCCACGATCACATCGTTCATGATGTTGTTTTCCTTGAGTGCGAGGAGGGTCAGTTCCTCGTCGTCAGGATTGTCTTCAACAAGCAGGATGGTTTTTCCTTTCATGATCAAACCTCCAGTGTAAAATAAAATGTGGCCCCCTGATCCGGTGACCCTTCGCCCCATATACGGCCTCCGTGACGGGTGACAATGCGTTTGACCGTTACCAGTCCTATACCGGTTCCGGGAAATTCTTTCACTCCGTGGAGACGCTGAAAAGGTGAAAAAAGTTTGTCGGCATATGCCATGTCAAAGCCGACGCCGTTGTCCTTCACAAAAAACGCTCGTTCCCCAGCATCAACACTCATGCCGACTTCAATTGTCGCATCGGAACGAGTTCCTGTAAACTTCCAGGAGTTGTTCATTAAATTCTCCAACATTATGCGCAGAAGGTGCAGATCCCCTCTGACCGTCATCCCTTGTTTAATTACAAACCTGACATGCCGTTCAGGGTTGCCATCCTGTAGCTCCGATGCAATCTTCGTGGCGAGCCTGCTCAGGTCAACCTCCGTAAAATTCATCTGGCAGCGTGTGATCCTTGATAGGTTCAGCAGATCATTTATTAATTCACCCATTCGGTGGGATGCCGCCTTGATGCGTTCCAGATAATGTTTTGCCTGGTTGTCGAGCTTTTCGCTGTAGCTTGAATAAAGAGCAGCGCTGAATCCGTCCAGCGCCCGTAAAGGAGCGCGCAGATCATGGGAGACTGAGTATGCAAAAGCCTCGAGTTCCTGGTTGACTGCCTGCAGCTGTGCAGTACGGGCACGGACCCGGTCTTCCAGTTCGAGATTAAGCCTCTGGATTTCTTTTTCAGTCCTTTTCTGCTCTTCCACGATCCTTGCCAGTTCCATGCGTGACTGCTCTGCGGCATCCAGCAAACGCCTCAGTTCGGCCTGAGCCTCCAGAATCTCCTTTTCAGCCTTCTTTTTCTCGCTTATGTCTATCCCGACACCTATCAAAAACTGCTTTGCTTCTATGATGACCCTGAATCCGGTAAAATAGTAAGGGGTACGTGAACCGTTTTTGGATACGAATAAGGCCTCTACGGAAGCCTCCCCCGAAATGAAAACATCTTGTATCCTTTCTGCCACGAGCCTTCTGTCTTCGCCTTCGAACAGATCAAATGGTTTTATTTTTCTTATTTCATCCGCAGAGTACCCGGTTATCTTTTCGAAATTCTTATTCCAGCGGATGAAGACCCCTTCGGTATCAAAAAGATAGAAGACCCCCGGCAGGCTGTTTATTACATAGTCTGAGAAGTCCCTTTCCCTCAAAAATTCGTCTCTGGATACGGTGGTGGCCTTCAGCCTCTCGCTCATTCGGTCAAAGGCCCTTGACAGCTCCCCGATTTCGTCTTTGGCGTCTGTTCCCACTGCAACACCGAGATTGCCCCGCCCAATCTGCTCAGCGCCAATTACAAGCTCTTGAACAGGCCTGGTAATGCGCCGGGCGAATAAAACGGCCAGGATTCCCGCTGCCATGGCGATAAAAAAGGTAGTCCCTGCTATAATCCACGCCAATCTTACAACCGGCCCATATGCCTCAGCCTGGTCCACCTCACTGATTAAGCAAGCCTTGTATTCAGGCAGCCATTTAAAAGCTCCGATAACAGGAACTCCCCTGTAGTCCCTGTAAAAACCCACACCGTCCCGCCCGCTGAGTCCTGTCTTGACTCCCCATGTGCGCACTGCTTTCTTGAGTGCATATCCTTTTCCAAAGCGGGGCTCGGTAATAAAAAAGTTGAAGTGATTTACGAGATAGGTGTCTTCTGTTCTGCTGTCCAGGCTCTGAAGCGCCATGATCCCTGATAGCTCTGCCAAATCAACCCGACCTGCGAGAACGGCAATAAGGTTTCCGTCTTCACCCTTTATGGGGGTGCCTATGGTCATGGCTGGTTGATCCAGCGCAGGTGAATAGTAAATGCCCTCAACGAAGGTGCGGTACTTGCCTTCTCTGAAATAGGACTGGTTTTCACGATACTTGCCTTCCTGTCTCTCGTCGGTTGAAGCCAGTATGATGCCGTGCCTGGGACATATAACGAAAAGCTCGAAAAAACCTCCGTACTTGAGACGTGGGAGCAGATGCTGGCTTATGAGCTGCTCGTGGGAATGATTATATTGAGGGTTGGAGGTTTCATGGGTCGCCATGACGTCGGCATACAGCTTCAACAAGGGTCTTTGGGAAAGCTCTTCAAGGCTGGTCTTGTTGCCTTCGATCCATCTTAACATATCACTGCTCTTGAGAAGGTTGATGGAGACCAGGTGCTGGACAGTTTCCTGTTTTATGATGCGTCTGCCGTTTTCGTAGGAGAAATATCCGACTGAGACCGTGGGAAAAACGGCAAGCACAAGAAAAAGAATTATCAGCCGGGGGGTTAGTTTCATTGGGATCCGACTCTGTAAACCTCTTTCAAAAACCTCAGGTTATAGGGCTCGCCTGAATCAAGAGGGCGGGCCAGAAGCCCCTGTTCGGACATGACCTCGACCATGCTCTTCCACATCTCCGGGGTCATCCAGCCCAGATAATCCTCACCCGTGTGCACCAGAGGCAGCATGGCCTCCATCATGGCGTTCTGCAGCTCCGCATCCTTGGTCCGGGTATATTTTAATGTGATTTCGACTGCCTTCTGGTAGTCCTCAACGGCCTCCTGCCAGCCTTTAAGTGAGGCACGCAGAAACCGGGTTATCAATTCAGGCCTTTCTGCAATTATCTTCTCCGTTGTAGCCAGGGTATCTGAGTAAAAACGAATGCCGTAATCATCGGGCCGGATGAGATTGAGTCTCAATCCTTTTTTTCGCATCTTGATAAGCCCGCCTGTGACATAGCAGGGTGTGACGTGGACTTCTCCATCGTAGAAAGCAGTATAAGCCGGATCATAAGGTACGATCTCGACCATTGATATGTCCAGTCCAAGTCTTTTCATCATTGCGCGAAATCTGAGGGCAAACTCCTCCGCTCCACCCTCTCCGGCGGCGGCAACCTTCTTTTTCAGGAAATCTCCGGGGCGCAATATATCCGAATCGTTTTTAGCCACAAAGACCACGGCGCTCCTTCGGTAGATGGCTGCAATCGCGGTCAGAGGTTCCCCCTTGCTTCGTTCTTTGATGATTATTTCCGGGGTGAGCACGCCGAAATCAGCCTGGCCTGAGATAACCCGCCGTACAATGTCCACGTCCTGTCCGCCTTCCAGAAACTTGACCTTGAGATTCTCCTGGGCGTAATAGCCCTTTTCCTGGGCCATGTAAAAACCTGCAAACTGCGCCTGGTGCGACCACTTGAGCTGCAATGTGACCTCATCAGTAGCGACAGGAAGCGGCTGCTGCGTGCAGCTCGGCAGCATGATAATCGAGGCGAGGAGTAAGGTTAAGAGCATCTTCACCCTGTTCATATGCGACTCCCTGCTACTATCATTTGTCTGGCATTGATAAAAAAGGATCCGTACTTTAACTTTTTCAGTCTGCTCTGCCCAGGACGCGCCGGATCATCGTGAGAAAAGCGGCAGGTGAGAAAGGCTTCTGTATGAAGTCTTCATCCTGGCTGCACAAGCCCCTTTGCGCCATTACGTCGGCAGTGTATCCTGACATATACATGACCCTGATCCCGGACCTTAAGGTCTCAATTTTTTCCCTCAGCTCCTTTCCGTTCAGGCCTGGCATGATGACATCCGTCACAAGCAAGTGAATCGGACCTTGGTGACTTTTGCAGATTTCAAGGGCCTGGTCCGGCCCCGTTGCTATAAGGACCTTGTACCCCTTCTCATGAAGGATTCTTCTGCAAAGTTCCAGGATCTGGGTATCATCCTCCACCAGCAAAACCGTCTCGGTACCCCTGCATTCTATTTCTTTTTCTCTTGCATCCTTTATTGCTTCAGCTTCCTCATTTCTTGGCAGATATATGGTGAAAGTCGTTCCGCAGCCTTGCTCACTTTTGACTTCAATATGACCGTCGTTTTGCTTTACTATTCCATAGACCGTAGACAGCCCGAGTCCTGTGCCTTTTCCCGGCTCTTTTGTGGTGAAGAAGGGCTCGAAGAGCCTGCCGAGAACCTCTTTGGACATGCCTGCCCCCGTGTCCCTAAATCTTACCATTACATAGTTGCCCGGCTTTATTCCCTGGTGCTGCCTGCAATATTCTTCAGTTATTTGATAGTTGAATGTCTCGATAAAAATCTCCCCTGAACCCTTAATGGCATCCCGTGCATTTACCGCAAGATTGGCAAGGATCTGATCTGTCTGGGAAGGGTCTATCTTTACCTTCCAGATCCCGGTGCAAGGAAAAAACCTGAGGGTTATGTCTTCTCCTACCAGTCGGCGGAGCATCTTTTCGCTTCCACCTATGATGAGGTTAAGATCCAGCACCTTTGGCTCCGTGGGCTGGCGTCTGGCAAAGGCCATTAACTGTCTCACGAGATTTGCGGATTTATATGCTGCCCTTAGTATTTCCTCGAGATCATGGCGAAGCGGATCTCCGGCATTAAGGCGCGTTCTGGCCAGGTCCGCATACCCTGTAACTATGCTGAGCATGTTATTGAAATCATGCGCTACTCCGCTTGCAAGCCTTCCTACGGCCTCCATCTTCTGTGCCTGCCTGAATTGCTCTTCAAGCTCCCTGTGTTCACTGACATCTATCCCTATGCTGACAGTCGAACCGTCGTTGAGGCGCACGACCGTCCAGGTGGTATGGAGAACGCGCCCATCCCTGGTGCGGGTTCTAAAATCCTCCCACCTGCCTTCGGATGCTGAGATAAAGTCAATGACACGGTTCCTGGATTTTTCGTCTGGATAAAGCTCCGCCAGTATGTCTTCTTTCGCTGTCTCCTTTTGAGACCATCCCAGGGTTTGCTGCCAGCATCGGTTGACCAGCCTGAAACGACCTTGTTCATCGCGAAAGCTCACCATTACGGGAAGTGCGTCCAGAATGGTCTCAAGTATCCTCTTTTGATGCCTCAGCTCGCTTTCTACGAAAAGCCGCTCTTCACGCAACCTTCTGTCCTGCATTGCGTGGCGCACAGCCTCTCCCAACCTGGCCATACGGTCCTTCAGCACATAATCCCATGCCCCCTTCCGAAGGGCGTCAACGGCTGCCTCTTCCCCTATGCTTCCGGAGACGATTATAAAAGGGATATCCATTTCTTTTTTCTTCATGAGCTCAAGCGCCCTGAGGCCGCCGAAACGAGGGAGTGACCAGTCTGCGAGGATAAGATCCGGCTGGTTTTCAAGCTGTTTCAGATAGTCCTCCTCGGTTTCAACCCGGGTCCAATCCGGAACAAAACCGTCATTCTTCAGGTTGATGACCATGAGTTCCGCGTCTTCAGGACTATCTTCTACAATCATCAACCGCAATGAATTATTCATTTTCTGTATTCCTTTTGGCATGCCTATTTGCTTATATAGCTTAACTTTAACCTGAAACCCCCAAAAAAACAAGGCTGCATGTCTGCTGTTTCCTCTCTTAATAGAATGCATGAAATCGTTAAAATTCTTATATTTCAAAGTTTTAAATAAAGCTACTTTCGGATAACCGGATATTGAACAACAGGCTGGATAAATTATTTGAAAAGATGCTTGTAAAGTGGCAACCTACATAAACTTGTCAGAAGGGTATGTATTGGATAGTTAATGCTTCAGAAGGCTTGCCTTTGCTGGAAGAACCGTAGCAGGAGGCTTAAGATCAAAGAATAGGGGATAACTGCTCAGAGATAGATAATAAGATTAACTGCAAAGGAGAAAAAGCATGGTTAGCAGATGCTGGGCATCCTTAATAATGTTTTTATGTTCTTTTGTTTTTATCCTTTCAGCCTCTGCCGTTCCTTTTCCTGATACCGGCCAGACAGGTTGTTACGATAATGATAAAGAAATCCCTTGCCCTAACTCAGGGCAGCCCTTCTATGGCCAGGACGCTAATTTTACAATCAATCCTCCTTCATACACCAAGCTGGATTCCAACGGCAACCCCCTAGGTGATTCAGCAACCTCATGGGCCATGGTTAGGGACAATGTAACGGGGCTCATCTGGGAGGTGAAACAAAACAAAGATGGAGTAAAAAACTATAATGACCCCCGTGATGCGGACAACCAATATACCTGGTACGATCCTTCCGACCCCTATCCGGGCACACCCGGGGACGGCACGGACACAAAGGATTTTCTTGATGCCTTGAACAACGCACGGTTTGGGGGATTTGACGACTGGAGATTGCCGAGCATAAAGGAACTCACATGCCTTGCAGATTATGGGAAATCCAGTCCAGTCATCAATACTGACTACTTTCCAGATACATACCTCAAGTCTTACTGGTCCTCCACTTCTGATAACATCGCCGCCTGGTGCATGGATTTCGGGCTGGGATTTCAGGGGTGGAACATCTTCAAGTTTTCAAAAAATTATGCCATGGCAGTCAGAGGAGGTAAGATTGGAAACCAGTTTGTTGATAATGGCGACGGAACCGTAACCGATATCTCATCAGGGCTCATGTGGCAAAAGGGGTCGGCAAGGGATGGCGGGGGGAATTACAAGACCTGCAACTGGGAAGAGGCTCTGAAGCACTCTGAAGACATGGTCCTTGGGGGATATTCGGACTGGAGGCTTCCTTCAATAAGGGAGCTTTCCTCGATAATTGACTATTCTCGAATGAATCCTGCCATTGACACCACCTATTTCCCGGACACGGCAGCATCTCATCTGCCTTCGGAAATGGTGTACTGGTCTTCCACGACAATTGATAATTTAGAAGATCTTGCGTGGGTAACATCTTTTTATTACGGCCTTATCTGTTTTGCGCCGAACGGCAAGAAAGGCACCGGCTACGTGCGGGCAGTACGCGGCGGACAATCAGCGGCGTCCGGCAACCTGCGTGTTGATATAGAGCCTGAAGGCGCAAGGAATGCCGGTGCAGGATGGCGGGTTGCAGGTACTGAGCCATGGCGTGCTTCAGGGTATGTTGAAAACGGCATTGCAGTCGGTTCCTATACGGTCGAATTCAAGGTTATCAGCGGATGGAACAGACCGGAAAATGCTCTGGCTGACATAAAAACAGGCGAAACCGCTAACCTCGTCGGCGTATATTCACAGCAGGGAGCAGCCCAGTCTATCCTTTACGTGAACCGAAACGATCCCTTCTGCGGCGGAAAAGCGCCATGCTATGCATCAATCAAGGCAGCTCTGGATGCACCAGGGGAAGCCAAGTTAATCATGGTTACTCAGGGGAACTATGGGGAAGACTTGGAGTTCACTCAAAACCAGAATGTCAAGATTGAAGGGGGATACAACGATGCTTTCGGCGAAAGAGGTTATCCAACCGCGGTAAGTAAGGTTTCAGTGATGAATGGAACTCTTGTAACAGATAACCTGGAAATAAGGGATAACTCTTCTGCAACTGTAGCGCAGGGCAATATCGCTAAGGATAAACATCCGCCTGAAGCCGACATCTATTCTGATGGTAAAAGGAGAACAGGTCTTTCACTGGCAGACTTGACAGCTATTGTTGTTCGCGGAACCGTGGAGGACCACTTATTAAATTCACGAAGCAGAATAATAGAATGCTCCTGGGACGTTAAAAATGAAGATTCACTCTTTATAGGAGAATTTATAAGGAATATTTATCGGCACAGCCTTGGACGGAATCCTCAACCCTGGGCCATCGATCTGTGGGAATCGTATGTTTTATACCTATCGAATATCTATCGCATAAGCATGGAGATTGTTTTTTGGGATGTTGTCTCGGTCTTTTTTACCTCTCAAGAATACATGGAGAGAAAAAGGAGCAGATCAGAGTTTATAGAAGACAGCCACAAGGTATTGCTCTGGCGTGAACCCCTTGCTGAAGAATCCCTTTACTGGATTGGGCGCAATTGGACAGAGAGGCAGCTCCTCCATGCACTTGCATGTTCCCATGAGTTTACAGCCTTGCTCAAAGAGGGTCTTGCTTGGGCAGAAGGAGATCCTTGGCGGAACATCCTGGCCCATGTTTATGCAGGGCTTCTTGACCGTATCCCGGAACCTGCTGAATTCGCTCTTTGGGAGAGCGATAACGGAGAGGATAAAATAAGAGAAGTAATCCTTAACATTACCAGCTCCAAAGAGTTTGACCATATCTGCACAAACGATGAAGATAAGTCTTCGAGGCTTTATTTGACTCTTGAGGGTAGGGCCGCTTATCCGTAAGAACTGCAAGGCTTCTTTTTTTCCAAAAAATTTCCTTGACACCAATTAGACTAATAGTAATATGTATAATGTCTAACAATTGACATATGAAGATCGGTGAAGCGAAGGCAAAAATCGCTTTTCATTTCCGGCGCGACGGATGAAACGGAATTGGTCTTTAAGGGGGGATCATGTTCAAGAAGATAAAAGAATCGCGAATCTATGAGAATATCGTGGACCAGGTCTTTGAGGCGATTCTGATCGGAGATCTCAAGCCCGCCGACAAACTCCCTTCTGAAAACGAACTTGTCAAGATTTTCGGCGTGAGCCGAGTGACCGTCAGGGAGGCCATCCGATATCTGGAACAGCTTGGAGTCCTTGAAGTCCGCCAGGGAAGTATGGGGGGAGCCTTTGTCAAGGAAGTAGACCTGGGAGACATTGCCGCTCAGATGGGCAATGTGCTTCGGATGGCGAATGTGACCTTTCTACATATGGCTGAGGCGAGAGCGGTTCTGGAGCAAATGATTCTCGGCAAGCTGGTTCATCCTGACAGGACGAAGGAATGGGTCAAAAAGCTCCTTGAGTGTGTGGACAGGGCCGAGGATCACTTTCGTAAAAAGGAGCACAGAGAGAGAATCCGTGCCAACTTTCAATTCCACGGTTTGATTGCAGAGCTCACCGGAAATCCAATCGTTATTCTCATGCACAAGATCATTGTGGATCTCTCCATGGTTTTTTTTGAAAACGTAAAGCCATCTACCTCCATGATAATGAAAACCCTGGAAGATCACAGGCATATTGCAGAGTTGCTCGAACAAGGCAAGACACAAGAGGCGGCCGATATATGCGCTGAACATATCCGCGAAGTAAGCGGACGGATAGTTGACAAATCAAAGACCCAATCGTTTTTACGAAGCAAGATAGGCAGAGAGGATCCAGAATGAGCAGACAATTTTACATGATGCCGCAGCTCAACCGGATGAGCCAGGAGGAGATCCGTCATTACCAGGAAGAAAAGTTGCGCAGACAACTCAAGTATTGTTATGAAAGGTCCGAATTTTACAGGGCCAAGTTCGATAATGCCGGCGCACGGCCTGAAGATATAAAAACTATTGAAGACCTGCGCAGGCTTCCTGTTTTTATGGTCAAGGATGATGAACGAAGAAGCGCCCAGGAGTCCCTTGAAAGATTTGGGCACCCCTTCGGCATGCACCTGTGCGCGCCTGTCGAGGATCTTTACCTGACAGGTACAACATCGGGAACTACCGGGATTCCGACCTTCAGTTACACCTTTACCGAAAAGGACATCAATTTCATAGGCAGACAGCTCGGTCATCGAATTTCATGGGCTGGGGTAGGCAAAGGAGACAGGGTCGTTTTCTTTTTCGCCCTCGGCATCTATGCCACAACAATGACTCTATGGGGTCTTCGAGGTCTGGGAGCCCTTCCGATTGATATTGACGCAAGGGCCGGAACCGACCTGCTGCTTCAATTTATAGAATTGACAAGACCAACTTACCTCGCCTGTACCCCTTCTCTTGCTGAATTTCTTATTGAGAAGGCACCCAAGACAGTGGGGAAACAGGTTAGAGAATTCAACCTCAAGGGGCTTTTGACCACAGGCGAGATAGGTATCGCTATTCCGGAGATCAAGAAGAAGCTGGAGGCGCAATATGGATGCAGGGCCTTTGATTACTGGTCGCCCTGCGGAAACTGCATGGGCATCTCCTGCGACTCTGAGGAGTATCACGGCCTGCACGCAACGGCTCCCGATGTGTGTACGAGTTATGACGATCTGATTGATCCCATCACCAAAGAACCGGTGAACTCTGATCTTGATGGAGCTGTCGGGGAAATGGTGCATACCTCCCTGGAGAGGGAGGCCTGCCCGGCTGTGAAATATGCGTACGGGGACGTTGTTCAGATCTTCACAAAGGAATGTCCCGGATGCGGATTCCGAGGGAAAAGGGCGAAGCTGATCGGACGGGCAGATGATATGCTCATCGTCAAGGGGGTCAATGTCTATCCCGCCGCAATCAAGGACATCGTTACTGGGTTCATTCCTGATGTAACCGGCGAAATGAGGATTGTGCTGGATTCGCCGCCTCCACGAGTCATTCCTCCGATTAAACTGAAAATTGAGCACGGGAAACATCTCGGGCAGCATGAACTGGAAGGCCTGGGCGAAAGAATTGCTTCTGAATTGCACAGCAAAATAAAGATCAGGCCATCAATCCGGTTTGTCCCACCAGGTTCGTTGCCCAGAGAGACGAGAAAAACACCGGTTTTCGAAAAACAATATGAGCTTAAATAGAAGGATGATTAAGAGCCCTCCGGTCAGCATCATAGGATATACGGGCAAAGGGACTTCCTTCGTGCTGTGAAGATGATATTTCACTGAAAAAGTCTATAAAAAACAGGGAGGTTGAAATGAAAGGCGTGAAAATGGTTATGCAGGCTGTTGTGGCAGTGGTTTCGTTGGGGATCGTCCTTTTAGAATTCCCGCTTTGTCAGGCAAAGGAATTGCCGAAACTCTTGAGTTGCACCACCTACTCTGTGGGATCTACCGGATATGCAATTTCCATGGGCCTGATGGAGGCTGTTCAGGAAAAAGAAGGCATTAAGATCAAGGTCGTTCCAGCCGGGACGGACAAATCCAAAATCCTCCCCTTAAAAGAGGGTATGATGCAACTTTCTCTTTTTACAGGCGCCGGACAATACTACGCGATTATGGGATTGGATGAGTTTTCTGACAGTGGCTGGGGGCCGCAGCCTTTGCGGCTGGTTTTTGCATGTCCTGAAGGTGCCATTGCCGGAATGATGGTGAGGGGAAACTCCGGGATCAAGACACTTTCGGATTTGAAGGGAAAAAGGGTTACCCTGATACCTGCCAGCCCCGGCTGTAAATCCCTTCACGAAGGATACATGACCTTTGGAGGGGTCAGCTGGGATGATGTAAAGATCGTACAGGTTTCAAGTTGGGGCGCGGCCTGGGATGCTGTTATTGACGGGTCGGCCGATACGGCCCATTGCCTCATAAACTCGGCCAAGTCGGTGGAGCTTGCTGCATCTCCATCCGGTATCCACTGGCTTCCTGCTCCAGCGGAGAACAAGGAAGGATGGGCTAAACTGAACAAGTATTGCCCCTATTTGCGGCCTTATAAGGCCATTAGCGGTGCCGGGGCTTCACCGGAGAAGCCTGTAGAAATAGCCTCCTATTATTACGGTTTGATCTGTTACCCCAGCCTTGACGAGGAGGTTGTATACAAGATCACCAGAGGAATCTGGACCAGCTATGACACCTATAGCCAGAAACATCCCACCCTTAAGCTGTGGACAGGGGAAGGCGCGTTAAAGACCGATTTTTTTCTGAGCCCTTACCATCCCGGAGCGGTCAAGTTTTTTAAAGAGGCAGGTCTCTGGACTGCCGGGCATGAAAAACGTCAGCAACAGCTTTTGCAGGAAGAAGCGGCCAGAAAGAAGAAATGATGAGATAAAGGTGATTCAATATGTCTCCTGAGAAGACTCAACCCACTTCGGTGGAGCGTTACCGCACCCTGGCAGGCCCGCTGAGGTGGATTTTCATTATTTTTTCCATTGCAGGAGTAGTGGCCGCCATCTACCAGTTGTTCCATTTTGACTTCATGGGGGTTTTTGTGGGAGATGGCTATTTTTATCTTCTTATAGCCATTTTCCTTCCTCTTCTTTTTCTGATGGCACCGGCCAGGAAAAGTCTCATTCAAGGCCCTGTCCCCTGGTATGATCTGGTTCTGGCTCTCCTGGCGTTCATCGCTCCTTTCTATTTTTTTCTCAATTCCTACAGGATGGTGCAGGAAGGCTGGGAGATTGTTCCCCCCATGCGGATCTATCTTCTCGGCCTGATATTAATGATCGTCATTCTTGAGGCGGCTCGAAGGGCAGGGGGGATTGCCTTCGCAATTATATGCCTTATTTTTGCCACCTACGGTCTTTACGCAGAGCACATGCCGGGGCTGCTCGAAGGATATGGAAGCAGCCTGAGGCGCCTGGTAGGTTTTTTTTCCATGGGGACCGAAGGGGTTACAGGCCTGCCCATGAAGGTTGTAGGGAATCTTCTCATAGGATATATGGTATTCGCCGTCGCCTTACAGGCGACAGGGGGAGGCAAGTTCTTTCTTGACCTGGCGTCTTCCCTTTTCGGGGGAATGAGAGGCGGTCCGGCAAAGATGTCTATTGCGGCAAGCGCTTTCTTTGGAAGCATAAGCGGAAGTTCCATCTCCAACGTCCTTACCACAGGCGCAATTACCATCCCCACGATGAGGAGAATAGGTTATCCGGCCCACTTTGCCGGGGCCATCGAGGCCGCCTCATCCACGGGCGGCGTGTTGATGCCTCCCATAATGGGTGTGACCGCCTTTGTGATCGCTGAATTTCTGGCCATGCCCTACCATGAAATATGTATCGCAGCTATCATGCCGTCTCTGTGTTATTTCGGCGCTCTCTATTTCCAGGTTGACGCGTTTGCGGCGAAAGCTGACCTGAAAGGTCTTCCCAGAGAGGAAATCCCCCCTGTAAAGAAGACCTTTAAGGAGGGCTGGAGCTATACGCTGGGAATGTTCTTCCTTGTCTGGGCACTGTTGTTCTGGCATTGGGAAATCCACGCCCCGTTCTGGGCAAGCCTGATCCTCCTTCTTGCCTGCAACTTCAGGAAGGAGACGAGGCTCAATGGTCGGAAAATTTTATCTTTTTTTGAATCCGTGGGCAAAGTCCTGGCGGAACTTGTAGGTCTCCTTTGCGCCATAGGTATGATTATCGGCGCCTTATCGCTGACGGGAGTGGCCCATTCATTTTCTACGGAGATAATTTCCCTGGCCAAGGGAAATCTGGCCCTTCTCCTTATCCTTGGGGCAGCAACGAGCTTCGTTCTCGGAATGGGCATGACCATCACGGCATGCTATGTTTTTCTTGCACTTATTCTGGCGCCCGCGCTGGTCAACAGCGGTCTGAACCCTCTGGCTGTTCATCTTTATATCATGTACTGGGGAATGGCCTCATACATCACTCCTCCCGTAGCTTTGTCGGCATTTGTTGCAGCAGGCCTGGCAGGCGCTGATCCCATGAGAACCGGATTCAAGGCCATGCAGCTCGGGTTCGTGAAGTATTTTGTGCCTTTTTTCTTTGTGATTAATCCTGCCATCATCCTCCAGGGGTCCTTGCAGGAGATCGTCCCGGGTGTGCTTTTAATTTTTATAACCGTGATAGGGTTAAGCTACGCCCTTGAAGGCTACATGCCCAATGTGGGGAAATTGCCTTCATGGCTGAGGGTAAGCCTGTTTTTGTGCGGAGTCTGCCTGGGCTTTCCGTGGACGAATGTCCGTCTGGCAGGCCTCTTGTTTCTTTTCATATCCGTGGTTTCAATCCTTTATATCCGAAAGGGGAGAAAATCTTTGCACTCGGCACGGAACGAATGAAAGAAGAAAGAGGCACCGCATTAAGATTACAGATAATGGAGGAAGGATGGAGCGAGCTGTTTTATTTGAAAAAAAAGGGAACACGGCTGTCGTGACCCTCAACAGGCCCGAGCAGAAGAATGCCATTGACTCGGCCATGCGAAAAGAACTTCTTAAGGCATGGGATTACATAGAAGAGGATAAGGGAATCTATTCAGTAATCCTGACCGGGGGAGAAAAGGTGTTCTCGGCCGGTCAGGACTTGTTTGAACTTTCCGAGTTCCGTAAAAAAGAGCCCGTGGCTGAGTTGCCTCTTAATAATCTTGAAACCTTTGGGTTGCATGTAAAAAAGCCTGTCATAGCTGCGGTCGGTGGTCCTTGCCTTGGGGCGGGCTTTTTGCTTGCCATGATCTGCAGCGATGTAAGGGTGGCAACGGACACCGCTCTGTTCGGCATGCCTGAGGTTAAGGTGGGGGTTCCGCCTTCCTTTGGGATACCTGCAATTCTGGCCAGACATTTTCCCCCAGCCATTGTCGCCGACCTGCTTCTTTTTGGAAGAAGAATAACCGCATTGGATGCATTCAGACTTGGCTTTGTAAACAATGTGGTGCCGGTTGAGGAGATGCTTTCCACGGCTGAGAGATATGCAGGGGAGATTAATGAAATGAGCCCTCTGATTACAGGTAATATAAAAGAGGTTGTCAGGAAAGTCACCGAGGCTGACCCACTTTCCATAGCTTATTCAAATGCCATGTGCGCCCTGGGGCGGCGAAGCGAGGACTATATTGAAGGCCCCCTGGCCTTCAGGGAGAAAAGAAAACCTGTTTGGAAGGGACAATAGGTTTTCTCGACCCGGCAGTTTTTCTTCCCGGAGATAATGAAGTTGAGGTTGACAAGATTAGCTTGCCTATTGACTGCTCTGTTAAAGTCCGGTAACTTGGTTGACAACAGTTATGTGACAAGCATGTAGTGCCTTGGGTTTTCCGCCAACATCTTATCGGGAAGAAAAAACTGATGGATAAAATGACCCTGAGCAGATGTCTTGAACTTACTTGTTTAAAATTCCCCGGTAAAACCGCCATAACATTTTGCCGCAATGCAAAGGTTGAAACAGAAATAACCTTTGACGCCCTGGATCGGGATTCGAATCGCTTTGCCAATAAATTTAGGAGGATGGGTGTAGAAAAGGGAGACAGGGTGATCCTCTTCTTCCCTAAATCGCTCACGTTCGTGGTTGCTCATCTCGGCCTGCAGAAAATCGGCGCAATAAGCGTACCTTTGAATACGGGCTTTAAAAAATCAGAGATGGAGTATTTTATTCGGGACTCGAATCCAAAATTGATCCTCGCAGGAAGGGAACAGGAATCCCTGATCAGACAGGCAGCAGGTGAATTAACGAGTATTGTAGTGGATACGGATAAGCCTTATCAAACAGACGCAATTTTTCTCAATGCGTCGGATGCAAAGATTGATGATCATACGGCGCCCGATGATCCTGCTCTGATTATTTACACTTCCGGCACCACGGGAAAGCCCAAAGGAGCTGTCTTGACCCAGGGGAATCTGGTACATGACGCAAAAAACATAATAAGGATATGGGAGATCAGTGATCCCGACGTCCTTTGTCATGCCCTTCCTCTATTCCATGTTCACGGCCTTTGTTTTGCTTTGCATACATGCCTCCTGGCCGGTGCTCAGGTGATCCTGCTTGATTCCTTTTCTCCGGAGACTGTAGTGGAAATACTCTCCAAAGGACTGGAAGACCGAACCTGCACCGTTTTTATGGCTGTCCCTTCAATGTACGCGAAGATGATGGAAATCGCGGAGGGGAAGAAACTTGATTTCAGAGGAGTTCGTTTGTGGACTTCAGGTTCGGCCCCGCTTTTGCCGAAGGATTTTGAAAGAATCAGGCAAACCTTCGGCAAAGAGCCGGTTGAGAGGGAAGGCATGTCGGAGACGGGGATGAATTTTTCCAATCCGGTAATGGGAGTCAGAAAGCCTGGCTCCATAGGATTGCCTCTCCCGGGTCTTCAGGTAAGAATAGTCAATCCCGAAACCTTCGAAGACCTCCCTGCGGGTGAAACCGGAGAGATATGGCTAAAGGGTCCTGCTGTCACGCCGGGATACTGGCAAAAGCATGAGGAGAACGCCAAGGCGTTCGTGGACGGATGGTTCAGGAGCGGGGATCTGGGTAGAGTTGATGAAGAGGGATATTACTATTTAACGGATCGGCTCAAGCATATAATCATCTCCGGGGGAGAGAATATCTCTCCCAAAGAGGTTGAGGCGGTGATCAACCGTGTGGAAGGGGTAAGCGAATCTTCTGTTGTGGGTGTTCCGGACGACAAATGGGGAGAAAAGGTTGTTGCGGCGGTTGTGCCTAAAAAGGAGGCAGCCGTTTCCCGGGAAGCCATAATGTCTTATTGCAAGGAGCACTTGCACAGCTGGAAATGTCCGAAGGAGATTCGTTTTCTGGATGCCCTTCCGAGGAATGCCATGGGTAAGGTTTTGAAAAAAGAAGTTGAAAAACTTTTTTTATCTTGAAGTAATCATATCATCTTCAACCTTAAAGATCAGAGGAGGGTCGCCATGAGTAGAACACGAAACATCGCTTTGAAAGTTTTGATTGCAGGGCTGTTCCTGTCTGGAGTTCTCCTGGCACGATCAGGCGAGGCCAGGGAACTCAAGATCTCTCACCAGTTCACTGAGGCTGATGCACGAAACGCGCTGGCTGTAGAATTCGCCAAAAGAGTTGAGAAACAGACCAAGGGTGAGCTTACCTTCAAGGTTTTCCCGTCCTCAGCCCTCTTCAAAGCCGGGGCTCAATATGATGCAATGGCAAAAGGCGCCCTTGATCTTTCCATTTTTCCCCTTGCATATGCCTCAGGGAAGATACCTGAGCTCGAGATTACACTGATGCCGTGCATTATTTCTGATGTGGATCAGGGAATGGCGTGGAAGAACAAAGCAATCGGAAAGAAGGTGGCCAAAATCTGCGAGGACAAGGGGATGAAGATCCTTACCTGGCTCTGGTATGGAGGAGGGATCGGAAGTCAGAAAAAACCCGTTATCCTTCCACAGGACGCCCAGGGGTTGAAATTCAGGGCAGCGGGCAAATTTTTTGAGCACCTGCTGAATACTCAAGGGGCCTCCATCACCAGTATGGCCTCTTCAGAGATATATATGGCACTCCAGACCAAGGTCCTGGACGCCTGCATGACATCTGCGGAATCTTTTATCTCCTACCGTCTTTACGAGCAACTGGAGTATTTCAATAGCCCGGAGAACTATTCGGTATGGTACATGGGCGAGCCTCTGGTTATAAGCACCAAGACCTGGAACTCACTGACCCCCGGCCAGCAAAAAATTGTGGAAACCGTGGGGGTGGAGCTGGAAAAGATGTCGCGGGATGATGCCGTTGCAGCAAACAAAGAGGTAAGCAAGGTTTTCAAAGAAAAGAATATCAAGGTGCACCTCATGACAAAAGACGAATGGCAGATCTGGAGGAAATTGGCAGAAAAAACTGCCTGGAAGAGGTTTGCCACTGAGGTGCCCGGGGGAAAGGAACTCCTGGATCTCGCCAAGTAACAGCATAGAACTGAGTCTGAGTTAATGGTTTTTCATAGGATCAGTCTCTATGATTTTTTTGAGCGAGGTGAAAGGGGATGTCCGCTTCACAAAACACCATCTTACGTGTAATCCATGCTCTGACAGAGATTGCCGGATACGTAAGCGGCATTGCCATCCTGGCAGCTACTCTAATAATCGTGGAGCAGGTGCTGGTTAGATATGTGCTGAATGCGCCCACTATCTGGCAGGTAGAAACCGCTGTTTATCTGCTCATTGCAGCCACATTCCTGGGTGCCCCGTATGGACTCAAGCATAACGCCCATATCAATATAGACATACTGGTCATCATGCTTCCCCGGCGGTTTCGTGAACGGCTCGATATCGCTACCGCTTTTCTGGCGCTTTTGTTCTGCATCTTTCTGGCATGGCGAGGGTGCGTAATGTGGTGGGAGGCCTTTGAAGGGGGATGGAGATCCTCCAGCCTCCTGTCGGTTCCTCTGGTTTATCCTTATGCGCTCCTGCCCCTTGGGATGATTCTCACCTCCTTTCAGTATATCATTAAACTTGTTGATCTTGCGAGTTCAATGGGAGCGCAAAGACAGACCCTGGAAGAGAATATGAAACGGTAAGGTTATAATCAGGCCGGGGCCGAGCGTGTCCCGGCCGGGGAGTTTTATATGGATCCACTTTGGACAGGAAGCATAGTGACCATTATCGCCGTGGTTTTCCTCTTCAGCGGAATGCCCATCGCCTTTGCCCTTGGAGCCTCATCCCTAACTGCCATGTTTCTATTCATGGACAGCTATCAGATCACCATGGTTGCGGAAACTATCTATGAGGGCGTGAACGATTTCGCTCTGCTCTCAATCCCTCTATTTATATTCATGGGGATGATTGCGGCTCTTACAAAGGCCGGAGGCGACCTTTATGAATGTTTCCACCGCTGGCTGTATAAGATTCCAGGGGGACTGGGCATAGGGAACATTGGAGCCTGCGCCATCTTTGCAGCTCTTACCGGCTCCAGCCCTGCCTGTGCCGCGGCCATCGGGACCATGGGTATTCCGGAGATGAGAAGTCGAGGATATTCCAAGAGGCTTGCCGCCGGGATCATATCGGCTGGCGGAACGCTGGGGATACTTATTCCGCCTAGCGTAACCATGATTGTCTATGGGCTGGCCACGGAGACATCCATCGGCAAGCTTTTTATCGCAGGAATATTCCCCGGCATCCTTATGACCGTCCTGTTTGCCTTATGGATCCCCTTCGCAAATATACTGGACAGGAGGAAGAAAATATCCGAGGGCGTCTCCCTTCCAAACGCTGATTTCTACAGCCTGTCGGAAAAGCTTTCCATCACCTTCAAGGTCTTTCCTTTCTTTGTTATTGTAGCCCTGGTCCTGGGTTCCCTTTATACTGGATGGGCTACTCCGAGTGAAGCGGCAGGAGTGGGGGCTTTCTTTGTGCTTATTGCGGCTATCTGCCTGTATAAGATGTACCGTCCTAAGGACGTAATGAACATTTTGATGCGCACGACCAAGGAGAGCACCATGATCATGATGATCATAGCAACATCCTTCCTGTTCGGCGCAGTCCTGACAAACCTCTATATCGCACAGTCCCTTGCTCACAGTATTGTGGCAATGCAGGTAAATCGCTGGGTGATCATGCTTATGATCAATATACTTCTACTGGTGGCAGGATGCTTTCTCCCTCCGGTGGCTATCATTCTCATCCTCTCACCCATCCTGCATCCAATAATTACCGGACTCGGCTTTGATCCAATCTGGTTCGGAGTTCTCATGACCCTCAACCTCGAGGCAGGCTTGATCACGCCGCCAGTGGGTCTCAACCTTTATATCGTCAAGGGAGTAGCCCCGGATATTCCGTTGAGTACGGTCCTGGAGGGGGCGTTCCCGTTTATCCTGCTTCTGTTTGTGGGGATGGTTATTCTATGTTTTTTCCCTGAACTTGCCACATGGCTTCCGGCTATGATGATAGGGTGATTTCTGAAAAGGAGTAAATCATGGGCGACTTTTTTTATCCAAAAGATGGTAAGAAAAATTATCCGAAGTTGATGGAATTAAACAATGATCTTTTCACTTCCTTTATGGGGTTCAATCAGAAGGTCTTTGAACCAGGGCTACTGTCAACAAAGATGAAGGAACTTATAGCGGTGGGTTGCGCCCACATCACCCGCTGTCCCTACTGTATCGACGGGCATATTCAAAAGGCCAAGCAAGCCGGCGCAACCGATGAGGAGATTGCGGAAGCCATTTTCGTGGCGGTAGCCATGAACGCGGGCGCATCATTTGCCCATTCATGTATCTCCATGGAGACCATGAAAAGATAACTGTCTGCACCTTGCCGGTCACTCGCCGCAGAAAAAAGGGATTGTGGCTTATCGCCACAATCCCTTGATTTTTCTGGTGCCGAGAGACGGAATTGAACCGCCGACACAGGGATTTTCAGTCCCCTGCTCTACCGACTGAGCTATCTCGGCCCAAGCACTGCAATCATAGCCTTTTATCTGCATGCGGTCAAGCCAATTTCACTGCCCTTCTTTTTAAAAAAAAGACCGGTTAATCGGCTTATACTTTACTCAAGTATCCAAAACCAGCTTCAGTTCTGCTTCTTCTGAATCAGAGATGGTGTTAAGGTTTTTTTTCTCATTGACTGGTTGGGTTTTTTCCTGGGGTAAAAACCCGGGCAGCTCAAAGTCAAGCTCAGGCCCGCTAATGCCCTCATCCATGCCGAGCTCTCTCTCCAGGACCTGAGCATCCTTGGCTTTGAGCAGAGCCATATCCAAATCCGATGTTCTCACATCCTGCGACCTGTTGCCGAGAAGAGAAGGAGGATTGGGTTTAAAAGGGGTCAGGTTTATCCACTCCCTTTCCTGGCTGAGATCCTTGTTGCACTTTGGACATCGTTGATTGTAGTCAAAACTTGTATACCCGCATTTGTGGCATTTCATGGCATTCCCCCAAATCAAGTTAAGGGTGAATTGCTTTGCACTTCTCTATTGCTTCTTTTGCAGCCTTATCGCATCGTTCATTTTCTTTGTGTCCATTATGCCCTTTGATCCATTGCCATTCTATGGTGTGACGCCGGCTCAGTTCAAGCAGTTCTTCCCATAAATCACGGTTTACTACGGGTTTTCCACCTGAATTGATCCAATTTGCCCTGATCCATCTGTGAATCCAGGAAGTCATCCCCTTTACTACGTAGTTTGAATCCGTTGTTATTCTTACACGACAGGGTCTTTTAAGATGACGTAACCCCGCTATTACCGCCATCAACTCCATTCGGTTATTGGTGGTTTTTTCCTCACAGCCTGATATCTGTTTCTCTGCATCTCCATACCTCAGGACCGCGCAATACCCTCCTGGTCCGGGATTTCCCAGGCAGGATCCGTCCGCAAACATCTCAACCAGCCTGTGGTTTTCCTTTATATCCATAGTGTTCAGGCCGGTCCCTGTCTCCGCTGAATATGTCCCCTGATGGGTATGGTAAGCTCAGGCTTTTCATCATAGTTTGTTCTTAGTCTAAGGTGTCCGCTGAAGGGCTGTCCGGCCTGTAAAATACCGGCAAACCTTATGTGGAAAAGGCGTCCTTTTTCCACCTCCTCAATGCTGTATGCCACCTTGCCGCCAAGGGTGAAATCCTCTGCGGAAATGGCAAGGGGCTTTTCTTTCTCAGCCCTTACTTCAACCAGGGTGGTTACGCTTTGTCCCTCAGCTCCCATGAGTGTTACGTATCTTGGGGATATGGTTATTGCAACCTTCACAAAGGTTTTAACCGATATGACAAAAGAAGGTTTAGCGGGATCATTGCTGTCCACTGTGGCTGTTTTAGTTACATTGCCTTGATATCCCTTTGTATCTATCCTGAGTGTTATTTTTCCCTGCCCTCCGGGCGGGACGGCCCCGTCAAAGTGGGCTACAGCACATCCTCACCCGGGTCTTACGGCTTTTATTTGAAGCGTCTCCTCACCCTGGTTAATAACCTTGAAGTCGTGTGTTATAACCTCGCCCTCCATCACCTCCTTCAGGGTCACTGCAGGCTCCTCGATGTTTATTTTTGGGGTCCTGGCCTCCTGGGCCCATACAGGGCAAACAGATGAAACTATACAGAACAAAAAAATTAACATACTTTTCACTTCATTTCCCCCCGTTAAAAGATCATCCGGCTTGCTGTCAAGGGCCGGGGTGAGCATCTAACTCCATACAGCTCTTACGGTTCTTTTAGTTGGCGCTCCCGTGTGTCAATCTGTAAGTAAGGATATCCAGCTTGATGGTGAAGTCTATATTTTCAACCAGGCAGCAGTCAGGTACATATATTCTGGTGGGTGAAAAGTTGAGGATGGCATTAACCTTGCCGCGCACAAACATATCCGCCACCCACTGTGCAGCAGAGGCCGGAGTGGTGATAACTCCCATATCCACCTGCAGATCCCTTACTGCTGTCGGGAGCTCATCGACATGTCTTATGGGGACCCCAGCGGAGGTTGGCTTTCCCACCTTGGCAGGATCCTTGTCAAATGCGGCAATGCAGTTAAAACCCCTCATGGCAAAGCTCCCACTCCTCAGCAGGGCCGACCCCAGGTTTCCGATCCCCACAACCGCCAGATTCCAAACCTTGTTTAAGGCTAATATTTCTCTTATCTGTGCCTGCAGCTCTATCACGTCATAACCTACGCCCCTCACCCCAAAGCCGCCGAAGTACCCCAGGTCCTTTCTCACCTGAGCAGGGCTCACCTGACACAACCAGGCCAGTTTTTCGGAAGAGACCTGTCTGTAACCGTCGAATTCAAGAAGTTCAAGTTGCCGGTGGTAGATTGACAACCTTGTGATGGTGGCTTTCGGAATTCTTTTAGTCTTTACCATGATGTTTCAGTTCATCCTGCAAGTGGGTGTTCGCCGGTTCCAAGGGCAATCAAAGGGTAACCTTGAGCAAATGGATTGTAGCTTTTTTGCATTAGTGCCGACAGCCTGCAATTATAATAAAGGCTTGGTTTCTATGCAACCAATTAGTGTTTTACGGGCATGAGGCCTCAAGAATTATAGTGACATATACGGTAGTGATGAGATATATAATGATAAAAGGCGGCCCTGATGCCAGATGTTTCTAATCCTTGTTTTTCCAAGGGATTCTATGACCAAAGACCTTCAAAATGATGCTGCTCTGATGAGTGAAGGCATGTTTGCAGCCTGCGACAGATTGTCAAGTGAGCGTTACAAGGCATTTGTTGAAAATATAGATGAAGGAGTTTATGAGGTCGATATACATGGGAATTTTGTATATTTCAACGAATCCCTGTGCAGAATTTTCGGTTATCCACGGGAGGAGATCCAGTTCCAGAGTTTCACCAAGTTTCTTGACGCCGATCACATCAATGAGGCGTTTAATGCCTTTCGAAGAATCCACGAGACTGACCACGGGATCTCTGATCTGATCTGGAAGATCAGGGGACCCGGTGGCGAGGTTCGAATGGTTGAATTCTCTGCCAACCTTATAACCAACAGGGAAGGAGAGAAGATAGGGTTTCGCGGCATAGCAAGGGATGTCACCGAGAGGCTGAAGACCGTTGAAGCACTCCGTAAGTCCCAAAGGCGATACAGGACCCTTCTAAATTTTGTCCCATATCCCATGGTTGTTTTTAACCTCCGGGGAAATGTGTCTTATCTTAACCCGGCCTTTACCGAGGTTTTCGGATGGACACTGGAAGAACTCGAAGGCAGGACAATACCCTATGTCCCGCCAGGCATGGAGACCGAGACCAGCGATACAATCAGGCGGCTGATGGAAAAGGGCACCATCCACCGCCATGAAACAAAACGCCTGACCAAGAGCGGCAGAGTCATAGAGGTGGTGATGCGTGCAACTCTGCTGCCTGAAGAGGGAGATGAGCAGGGAGGCGAACTGGTCATTCTTCGGGATATAACAAGGGAGAAGAGGATGGCCAGAAACAGCGAAGCCCTATTTCGCATCAGCACCGCCCTTCCCGAATACCCAGAGCTGGAGGATCTCCTGGATTTCATAAGCAACGAGGTTAAGCGTCTCCTCAATGCTGAGGGAGCCCTTGTCATACTTCTTGATGAAGAAAAAAACGAGCTGTTTTTCAAGTCCGGAGCCCACGATGACACAGCGGCTGAAAGAAGGATCAAGGAGATAAGGTATCCAGCTGACAAGGGGGTATCCGGAGAGGTCATAAGGACAGGCAAACCAGTCATCGTCCATGACACATCCGAGGACCCGAATTTTTATCCGGTCGTAGACAGGCAGGCCGGATTCAAGTCCAGAACTCTTCTGGATGTGCCGCTTCGGAGCAAAGACAGGATCATAGGTGTGCTCTGCGCAATGAACAAAAAGACCGGGCCCTTTGACAACACTGACGTTGAATTCCTCAGCATGATAGCAGGCACAGTTGAGCTTTCCCTTGAAAATGCAAGGTTTTCAGATGAACTTAAGGCCGCCTATAAGGAAGTTACCAGCCTCAACAGGGCAAAGGACAGGGTAATCAACCACCTTAGCCATGAGTTGAAAACTCCTGTTTCCGTGCTTGGAGCATCTCTGAAGATCCTTGAAAAAAAGCTAAAAATGATGCCGTCCGCTGATTGGGTCCCTACCATGGAGAGGGCTTTGAGGAATCTGGGCCGTATCCTGGATCTGCAATATGAGGTTGAGGATATTATGCAGGCCAGGCACTTTGAGGTCAGAAAGACGCTTGATCTGCTGCTGGATGAATGCACTGACCTGATAACTTCACTTGCAGAAGAGGCAGGATGTGGGGATATATCAGGGCATATAAAAGCAAGGATTGATGAACTTTATGAAAGAAAGGAAAATCTGCCCCAGGATGTGGCGCTAAATGATTTTGTGGCTGAGGTTCTGAAGGAGATAAGGCCGCTTTTTTCCAAACGTGTGCTGGATATCAAGACAAGCCTCGAACCTTGCCCTTTGATCAGAATTCCTGTTGATCCGCTGCGCAAGGTTATAATCGGCCTTATTCGTAATGCTGTTGAAAATACCCCGGACCAGGGCAGGGTAGAGATATCCGTCAAAAGCCGTGGGAGCGGAGTTGAATTTTCCGTGAGGGATTACGGTGTAGGCATAACTCAGGAGAATAGGAGAAGGATCTTCGAAGGCTTTTTTACCACCAGGGATACTATGTCATATTCTTCCCGCAGGCCGTTTGAGTTCAATGCCGGGGGCAAGGGTGCGGATCTGCTGCGTATGAAGATCTTCTCCGAGCGGTATAATTTCAAGATATCAATGGAATCGGTCCGATGCCGGCACATTCCTGCAGACTCGGATGAGTGCCCCGGACGCATCAGCGAGTGCTCGTTTTGCAGGGAAACAGAGGATTGCAGGCGATCGGGGGGAACCATATTTACGGTTTTTTTTCCCGTCTCAGGGGAAAAACCCAGGGCATAATAAAAGTTAAAGGGAGGCGCAAATGCAGATGCAGCTCCTGATTTCAAAGGAGGCCATCAAGCGCAGGGTCAGGGAACTGGCCTCTCAGATAGCCAGTGACCATTCTGGCAGAGAACTGGTGCTGGTGGGGATACTCAAGGGCGCTGTCTTTTTCTTCTCTGATCTTGCGAGGGAATTGGGTGTTCCTGCCAGGATAGATTTTGTAAGGGCTGCCAGTTATGGATCCCTCAGTACATCAAGCGGAACTGTAACGCTGATCAAAGACATTGAGCTTTCTGTTGAGAACAGATCTGTGGTGCTTGTGGAAGACATCGTTGATACAGGATTGACCCTAGCCTGCATAGTAGAGGAATTAAAGAAAAAGAATCCTCTTTCTCTTAAAGTCTGTGTTCTTGTTGACAAGCTTGAGAGGAGAAAGGTTGAGATCCCGGTTGACTACTGCGGCTTTCGTATTGAAAGCGGGTTTGTGGTCGGCTATGGTCTTGACTATGATGAGCAATACCGGAATCTCTCCGAGATTTATGCTCTTCAGGGGGATTTTCCAACTTAAGGAGTTTCTAATGTTAGTGGAATGCGAAAAATGCCGTTCAATCTACGACCTTGATGATAGGCTTCTGAAGCTTGAAGGAACAAGAGTCAGATGCTCTGTATGCAGGCATGTCTTCAAAATCTTTCCTGAAATCCCGAAACAACCGGAAAAACCTGAGGACAGTTCCGTAACCGGCACCGCGCAGGCCCCTGATCTCGGGAATTTCCTCAAGGAAATGGATGTTCATCCCGAACATGTTTCTAAGTCGAAGATCTCCGGGTCCAATGGCGTTGAAGAAAAAGGCGTTTCCGGAGAAAAGAGAGAATTAACTTATCCGACTCCGGATCGGGGCATCGCAGTTTCTCCCGGTGAAAAAATATCCAGCAAGTTTCAGGAAAAACCCAGGAGGTCTGCGATCAGGGCAATCATCCTGCTGCTGCTGTTATTCCTGACTGGAGCAGCCGGATCGGTGATCTACTTCGCCCCTGAGCTTATCCCCTGGAAGATTCCATTTCTTGTAACGCCCATAGAGCAGTCAAAAGATGATCAGGGAATAAAATGGCTTGGCTTAAGCGGTGTTAAGGGGACGTTTCTTGAGTCACAGAAGCTGGGTAAAATATTTGTAGTGAGGGGCACAGTAAAAAACAACGACAAGATTCCCAGAAGCTTTATACTGCTGAAAGTTTCAGTGCTTGACGAAAAAGGAAAGGTGATCAGGTCGCTGCGGACATATGCCGGCAACAGCTTTGAAGACCAGGAGCTGACGGCAATGGAGATGCAGGCAATTCAAAGTGCTCTTTCCAACCGCTCAGGCGTGAACAATGCCAACATCAAAGTGGCTCCAGGATCAAGCCTGCCTTTTATGGCGGTCTTTGATCGCCTTCCTGAAAACCTAAGTGAATTCACTGTAGAGCCTGTTAGTTCCTTCGGTGCTGTAAACTAGAAGTTTATTTCAATTACCTTTCCAGGCGCGCGGAAAAAATCTCCTGCGCCCTGGTGAGGGCGGCAAGATCGTCTACACCCATGACCTCCTGCTCGTCCTGCGCCACGATATAGCCTGTTGATCTCCCATCGGCCCTCATAATTTCAACCAGATCGGTTATAAAGTATTCCCGGATCTCCTTTTCAAGACCGTTAATATTTTTCAACACGACGTGCGGCCTTGATTCCATAGCAGGCAGATACCCGAGGATTATCTCCCTGCGGCCGGCATAGATGCCTGCGTTTGCAAGGAAAAGTTCACTTTGTTTTTCACAGGAAAGTATTGACCAGTATTTGTGCTCCACAATTCTCTCAACGTATCTTCCCCGGATGCCTAGAAGCCCGTACTGTTTCTTGTCGGATGGAGAAAAAGCAAGTATAACAAAATCTTCTAGGTCCAATGCCCTGGAAAGTTTTAGGTATGTTGAAGGGCTGACAAGCGGCACATCTCCCATGGTAATTATAAGTTTTTCATAATCGTCCCGTTCTAGAAAAGCCCTTGCAGCCAGAAGCGCACCTCCTGTTCCATTGAGTTCCGGCTGAAGTATGTATTGTAGAGGTATGCCATGAGTAACCTTGACAACCTCTTCAGACCTATAATTTATCACGACTGCCTTGGGGCCATCAGGAAGATTGGCTATAATATTCAACAGAATCGGCCGATCGCCTTTAAATGGAGATATATGGGGTATGAGTGGAAGCAGGGTCTTGTTGCCGTCGAATTCCTTCATGCGGCTTCCCCTGCCTGCTGCAAATATAAGGCTGCCAACTTTTTCCTGCTTTAAAAATCCCATAAATCCTCCTGCGATCTTTGCCGGTTCTGATTTCCGGCACCGTTGCAATTCGGTTTCATATACATTATAAGGGGATTGCCTGCAAGCTCTGAGGAAGCGGCAGGGAGGTTGCTGGAGGAATGATGTATGGTATCGCACAGGGCTAGAATTTTGTTGGGAGTGCTGGGTGAAGGCAGTAAGGAGACTGTGCTGAAGCTTGCCAAAGGACTCAGCGAGGCCGGATTTGAGGTGGTTTACACAGAACTGAAAGAGCCTGCGGCGATAATGAATTCAGCTATTCAGGAATCGGCGGATCACATAGGCATTGCGATGCTCCACGGTGCCTCTGCCGGTCAGATTGCCGACATATTGAGACTTCTTGAGAAAGAGAATGCCGGCAGTGTTACGGTTACGGTCGGAGGTTATCTTGAGGAGAACGAAGCCAGGAAGATTAAATCCATGGGGATAAAGGAGGTTTTTCCTGCTGGAACTAAGGTTGAGAGCTTGATAGAGTGGTCAAAGAAAAACATCGTCCCCCTTGATCCTGACCGGGAATTTTAAATAGAAAGCAGCGGGTGTAATAAATGAAAGAGGCTGATCCTTTTATAGAGGCCTACCAGGTTTTCAGAAATTCAGTGGATTTCAAAAGTGAAGGCAGACTGCCTGTGGCTGAGGATCTTGTTTTGTGCTTGCTTGCAGGGATACCGGGAGTGCCAGCGGATAAGGACGATTCCGAGAAAGGCACAATGGTTGCGGTAGAGCAGAGGGTCGCCATTCTGAAGGCCGTCTTCGTGGAGACAAACAGAGAGGAATCGGATGAATTCCTTGATCAAGGTCTGATGGTGTATGACGAGGCGGCTTTGCTTGCAAAGAAACTGCTCAGGGATGCAAGATCTGACTCCTGAAGGCTTATTTGAAAAAACAACTCCGTGCATGAATGGATTATCTGATTTTTTTCAGATTTTTTGATTGACTGCACCGGTGGAAGCTGCTAGCTTCCTATAATCAGAGACGGGAGTGTTCCTTTGGTCACCGGCTTAGTCCGTCAACCTTTAATTACTCCAAGCGGCTTAAGAAGGGCAACTTTTCGGGCTAGTCCGGCATCGTGGACCACCTGGACCACCTGAGAAACATCCTTGTAAGCCTCGGGCATTTCTTCTTTCAATGTGCTTCGGCCCCTCGACTGGACATAGATGCCTTTGTCTTCCAGTTCACGGTTGATGGCCCGGCCTTTTGCCAGCCTTGTGGCCTGAGAACGGCTAAGGACGCGACCTGCGCCATGGCACGCGGAACAGAAGCTTCCCGTGACAGCCCCCTCGGCTCCGGCCAACACGTAAGAGCGGGTGCCCATGTCACCGGGAATAAGCACAGGCTGGCCGACCCTTTTATAAATGCTGGGGAGAAGAGGATGCCCGGGAGGGAGAGCCCTTGTGGCCCCTTTTCTGTGAACGCACAGCTTCAGGGCGCGGCCCTTGATTGCATGAGTCTCCTGCTTGGCTATGTTATGGCAGACGTCATAGAGCAGGCGCATTCCTAGGTCCCTGGGACTTACAGCCAATTCCCTGAGGAGCGTTTCCCCGGTCCAGTGCATTAATATCTGCCTGTTGGCCCAGGCGTAGTTGGCTGCACATGCCATTGCCGAAAGGTATCGTTTGCCCAGAGGCGATTTTATAGGGGCGCAGGCCAGTTGCCTGTCCGGAAGACTTATTGAATGCCTGGCTGTAAAGGAACTCATTTCCTTGAGGAAGTCGTCGCAGATCTGATGACCGAAACCTCTGGAACCCGAATGGATAAGAATGGTGATTTGCCCTTTGAATAGACCGAAGGCTGAGGCTGTTTCAGGCTCATAGATGTGTTCGACTGCCTGTATTTCCAGGAAATGGTTTCCTGATCCAAGGGTGCCCAATTGATCGTTTCCCCTCTTGATGGCCCTGTCGCTGAGAACGGAAGGATCCGCGCCTTCCATGGTGCCTCGGTCTTCGGTACGATCCAGGTCATCCATGGTTCCGAACCCTTTTTTGACGGCCCAGGATGCTCCTTCAACGGCAACCTTCATCTCCTCGTTCTTTGTGAGACGTATGGCGCCCGTGGAGCCGACGCCGGTGGGGATATCTCTGAAGAGGGCTGAGACCAGGTTTTTTATCCGAGATCTGAGGTCATCCTCCTTGAGAAGAGTAATTATTAGTCTGCAGCCGCAGTTGATGTCATAGCCTACTCCGCCTGGAGAAACTATGCCTTCATCAGGATCAAAGGCGGCGACGCCTCCTATGGGGAATCCATACCCCCAGTGGATGTCAGGCATTGCAAGGGAGTGGCCCACTATGCCCGACAGGGTTGCAACATTGGCCACCTGTACTAGACTTTGATCGGAGCGTACCGATTTTATGAGTTTTTCATTGGAATATATAAGACCAGGAACCTTCATGGCCCCGGTCTTGGGAATAAGCCAGCGGCATTCATCTATCTGTTCCAGCTTTATTTCCATGCTAAAACCTCCTGGATACGGATTTGCAGGGATGGCATCTTTGTTTGAATGATATATCCCCTTTTTTAGAGGTCAAAAATGACTCTGGCCTGCCAGCCCTCAACATCGCTGGAGACAAGGCTTTGATGATAAGTTACTGCCTTGATCTCGTGGCGTATTTCGTGGATGAAGGGATCAAATGCCACCACGGTTACGGTTGCCTGGAGCATGGTGGAGGAGAGCTTATCAACCTTTACACCGGTTGCGATGAGTCTCTCCCCCTGGAAGAGATACAGTATTTCTCCGAGCCAACGGATCAAAAGATCTGTAAGGTCAGATCCCTCAAGGGAAACATTTATTTTTCTTCCATTCCCGGAGGGAGGCTTTTCAAAAATTATATCCATCATTGCTGCAGCGGCTTTCTCATAGAGTCCTTGAAGGTCGCTGCTGCTGACGAGCATGCCCATGTCTGCGGTGTGATCCAATATTGTATATAGAGGTTTATTAGTCATCATGGTTAAGATAGTACGTGCGAGAAACGCCCTTGTCAAAAATTCGTTTTTTCCGGAGGAAAGGGAAATGAACTGTACTTTTTGCGGGAAGAAAGTTGAAGTGGAGGGTGGAATAGGAAGGAGGGACCTGTGTGTTCACTGCGGAAGGGACCTCAGATGCTGCAAACAGTGCAAATTTTATGACTCCCGGGCATATAACGAGTGCCGCGAGGTTATGGCCGAGCGCATAATAGACAAGGAGCGGGCAAACGCCTGCGAATATTTCGCCCCTCGCGGGTCCACCCAGACAAACGCCCACAGGGTGGCAAACGCAAGGACGGCCCTGGAGGCCCTTTTCAAAAAATAAAGAAAGGGAAGCGAAGAAGGCGCTTTCAGGGGCGCTGAGCCCCTTTTGCGATAGAGTCCATCATCGCGTCTATATTTGCAAGGGAACCATCCAGGAAAATAGCAAAACGACAGGGTCTCTGTCCAGGAAGTTCCAGATAGCCCGCCCTGGATTGAATCCCTCTGAGGGTGCCGCTCTTATAAAGGATATCCCCCCGACGCTTGAGGATCTTTCTGTGCGGCTCAAAGCCGTTAAGAACCTCTATCATGTCTGCCGGAGTGATGTTGTTTTCCCTGGATATGCCTGAGCCCTCAACCACCCGGAGTGACTTGAGGCCCAGTTTGCCTCTTCCGAAAGAGGAAATAGCCTCTGCGGCCTTATCAATGGTGCCGGGCGGGCCGTAAAGCCGGGCTCCGAGGCTTATGGCGAGCTGATTTGCTATGAAGTTGTTGGAATATTCCATCATTTTTTCCAGTATATCGACCAGCGTGTATCTTGAAATGTGGACGTGAAATGGAGGCCTCTTTGGGGCAATGCCCGTTCTGATTGCTCCCCTCACTTCAATTCCGCGGGTCTTCAGAAAATGGGCCAGCAGGTGCCCGAAATAGAGAGCTGCCTCCCCTGAATCGTTCATGAAGCTGTGACGTCCTTCAGGTAGATCGGAGCGTTTTATCCGTGCAAGGGCAAAATCAACAAGAGGGGTCTGTGGTTCAGAAGATACCGGATTCCCCTTTTTTCCGCGCCTGAAGAAAACCGTGTTGAAATTGGCGCACAAAGCCCCCACAGGCGCGTCATAGGGATTTAATGAGCGTTCCCGTCCGGGTATTTCAATCCCTTTTGAAAAGTGGCTCTCGTCGAGGACAAGGTCTTCTATTGTTCCAATCTTTTTTGCAATGACAGCTGAAATCTCATCGATTACCTCTGATATGAGCAGGGGATCGCCCCATCCCTTTACAAAGAGATTGTCTGATTCGTCCAGATAGATGCTTGTCTCAAACCTGAAGGAGTCACCCATGTGGTGAAGGGCTGCAAGGGCAGTAAGTATTTTGATGGTGGAAGCAGGAATGCATTTTTTGCCAGGATTGAGAGCAAGGATATCATTCCCTTGTCCGCTGACCACAACTGCAGCGTCCTGACTTCTGATACCGGGCAATTTCAGGTTTGGTCCGTTCGATGGGTAACCTGCCTCACACATGAAAAGAACCGTCAGGCATACCATTAATCCGGTAAGCGACGTTATGGATCGCTGCGACAGTTTCCCGGCTTGTTGACATTTCAAGATCCCTCTGCTAGGCATAGTGTCCTTTTGCCTTCCATGATTTTTCTGTTGCCTACGCGCTTTTCATAGCACAGAGCAGCATGGGATTTCAACGACAGGGGTGCATGGGAGCTGGGTGATTTTTCTGGAGGGATCTTTTTATGAGCAATGATTTTGGTTCTGTTGATGAAGTGATAGAGCAGCTTTCAGCAGAAAGTTATGTGGCTGACAGGGCTCTGGCTACGGTGCTTTTTCTTTCCCATCGTCTAGAAAAACCTATATTCCTCGAGGGGGAGCCAGGAGTAGGAAAAACAGAGGTGGCGCTGGTCATGGCGCGGATATTCAACACCGAACTGATAAGGCTTCAGTGCTACGAGGGTCTCGATTCTTCAAGCGCCCTTTATGAATGGAATTATCCCAAACAAATGCTCCACATCAGACTCCTTGAACAAAAAGATATCCGGGTTGCAGATATGGAGCAGGCTATATATGAGCCCAGGTTTCTTATAAAAAGACCTTTGCTGGAAGCCGTCATGAGATCCAGGGAGATTGCTCCGGTCCTTCTGATAGACGAGATAGACCGGTCGGATGAAGAGTTTGAGGCCTTTTTGCTTGAGGTTCTTTCAGACTTTCAGATCACTATCCCTGAGATAGGAACCATCAAGGCCATTAAAAGGCCGATAGTTGTGGTAACCTCAAACCGAACAAGGGATGTTCACGATGCCCTCAAGAGGCGATGCCTTTACCATTGGATTGACTATCCGGATTTTGAAAAAGAGTACAAAATAGTCCTTGCCCGCATTCCAGACATAGAGGCGGATTTTGCATCACAGATAACACGTTTTATGCAAAGGCTTCGAAAGGTTGATTTCCTGAAAAGACCCGGCATTTCTGAAACCCTTGACTGGGCAAAGGCCCTCATTGCAATGGAGAGAAAACGGCTGGACGAAGAAGTAGTGGCCGAAACCCTCGGCTGTCTGCTCAAGTACCAGGAAGATATAGCAACATTCAAGAGGGATGTTTGGAGCGACAGTGGACAGAGGGCCTCATATCTCTAATGCCTCTTCCTACAGAAAAGGGATCGCAGAAAGGGTAGTAAGGTTCGCCCTTTTCCTGAAAGATCGAGGTTTCAAGGTGTACCAAAACTCCATTATTGACGCCTTGCGAAGCCTCCTTCAGTTAGATATGGGCAGCAGGGATGAGTTTATGTGGGCACTCAGGGCAAACTTTGTTTCCAGGGACGAGGAGTGGAATCAGTTTGGGGAACTTTTCCGCCTTTACTGGGGAGAAAAGGAGGACTCACAGGTAACCGGCGACGGCATAAGCCCTGGGCCTCAGCCTTCAAACACTGAAGAGACCGTAGATGACGGAGAGACTGAGGGACTGATTGAGAATACAGGAGAGGGGGACAATGATCCTGTCACGGAAACCCGGTGGCTTGAAGGAGTTGCCTACAGTGCCCTTGAGGCATTGGAGAAGAAAAATTTTAATGCGCTAAGCAATAATGAGCTTCAGACGGCCCAGCTTGCCCTTCGAGGATTCATGCAGCCGTTCAAGCTCAACAGAACAAGGCGGAGCAAGCGTTCACAGAAAAGGGGAAAGCTTGATTTTCCAAGGATTATGCGTGAAAGCCTAAAAAGGGACGGAAACCCTTCAAGGCTTTATTTTAAGGAAAAGAAGCGGCGTTTGAAGCGGCTTGTTATTCTGGCAGACGTAAGCGGTTCCATGGACAGATATGCACGTTTTGTAATGCCGTTCCTGCTGGGTCTCAGGAGCATAGGAGCAAGGGCCGAAGTCTTTGTGTTTTCAACATCACTTACGGTCATAACCCGTTTCGTAAGACACCTCAGCCTTGAAAAGGCCCTTGAGCGTATCTCCAGGGAGGTTCCTGACTGGTCAGGGGGGACCAGAATAGGTTTTTGTCTCAGGCAGTTCAATCAGGGGCAGGGGAAAAGGCTCATGTCGCGTAGGAGCGTTGTGGTTATTCTCAGCGACGGATGGGATCTGGGGGGGAGGGAGATTCTTGTCCGTGAGATGGCGGCTTTAAGGAAAAAGGTCTTTTGCGTCCTGTGGCTTAATCCCATTGAGTCGGACCCTGATCTCAGGTCTGTTTGCCGGGGGATGCAGGCGGCCCTTCCCTATATAGATCATGTGCTTCCTGCAGACAACCTGCAGAGCCTCAGGAGGGTGGGGCACCTTCTTTCAAGACTTATGGTTCATTGATTGCCTTCCTGCGTTACCTTTGCGCCAGAAGGGATCTGGAATGTAAAGAAATCCACTGGAAAATCGTCTTTTACCTTGATCTCCCCAAGCTCGAAGCGGGTGATCCCCCCGATTTTATTGTATATGTTTACCGCCATGATTCGAAAATCTTTGGCAATGGTTAAAACAATGCGATCAACATCTTCCCACTGAGGCTCCGGCCTCAGTTCCAGTGCCCTGGCCTGCGCACCGCACAGTTTCCCGATTTTATCAATGGAATCCATGATCTCCTCGATGCTGT
>QZIK01000078.1 GCA_003599015.1 Desulfobacteraceae bacterium
TTGTTGATTTTGCCAGGTGCGCGGCGGGAAGGTTGCGGGGTGGACCTGCAAAGGTTTCTATTATATCAAGCGCAATTATCGGAACGGCCTCCGGATCTTCGGTTGCAAACGTCGTTGTGGACGGTGTCTTTAATATCCCCTTGATGAAGGCAAGCGGGTTCCGTCCTTCTGTGGCAGGAGCAGTTGAGGCCATGAATTCGACCGGAGGGCAGATCGTTCCGCCGGTAATGGGGGCGGGCGCTTTTCTGATGGCCGAGATTCTGGGGGTTCCATACAGCAAGGTGGCGCTTGCCGCCGTCATCCCCGCCCTTATGTATTTTACAGCAGCCTACTGGATGATAGACTTCTACGCTGCACATGCAAATCTTCTGGGTCTGAAGAAGGAAGAACTGCCCGTGTTCAAAAAAATTATGGTGGAAAAGGGCTACCTCCTTGTTCCCATAATCGTACTCCTCATATGTCTCATGGTGCTTATGTACTCCCCTTACAGAGCGGCCATGTACGCAATCATAACCCTCATTGTTGTGAGCTGGATAAGCAAACAGGACCGATTGGGTCCAAAGCGCATAATTGACACCCTGGCAAAGGGGGCAAGGGGATCAATCGAGATTGCGGCCACATGTGCGGCGGCAGGCATTATTGTGGGTGTTCTTACTCAGACAGGTTTAGGGATGAAGTTTGCCATGATCATCATCAATTACTCCGGCGGCAATCTTCTTCTGGCACTGATTTTCACCATGCTTATAGCTGTTATCCTTGGAATGGGGATGCCTACCACCGCTGCTTATGCCATATCAGCATCTGTGCTGGCCCCGGCCCTAATTCAATTGAAGGTGCCTGCCATAGCGGCACACCTCTTTATCTTTTACTATGCGTGTCTTTCGGCACTTACGCCTCCTGTTGCGCTGGCCTCCTTTGCGGCTGCTGCAATAGCCAATGCAAGGACATGGGACGTGGGATGGCAGGGAATGAGATTTGCCATAGCGGGGTATATAATTCCTTTTATGTTTGTATATGGGCCTGCCATGGTACTGGAGGGTACAGGCGGCGAGATAGCAATGACAATAATAACGGGGCTTATGGGAACCATGGCCCTTGCGGCAGCCATTCAGGGCTGGTTCATCAAGGCTACATCCTTGCTCGAACGGTTAATACTGCTTGCAGCTGCTGTAACCCTTATAAAGCCAGGATGGATTACGGACCTGGTGGGATTCGGGCTCCTTATCGTTATATTTGTTGTCCAACTAATGGGAAAGAACCGAGCCAAACTTACTGCTTCAGCAGCCTGATCAGCGAGCCGATATAAAGGGTTAATCAGGCGGTTTTCTCCATCATGTTTCCAAGAAGGGAGAGGTGGGCCTTTTCTTCATCGCCCAGCTTATGGAGGATTTCCCTGGCTTTTTGATCGTCCGTTTTTCGGGAGTATCTCAGGTAAAGGTCCAGAGCCTGGGCCTCCAGCATCATGGCAAGGGTTAATACCTGTTCTTCGGTTTCAATGGAGCCTGCGCTTTTTCTCAGAAATTCCTCCATGGTAAAGCCACCTTCCAGTATTTTCTTCTCTGAGGTTCCTGTTATCAAATCAGAGATATCTGTTGAGTCAGTAAGCCTCATGTAGATTTCGGTCAGTCTGCGTTTGTGACCTTCTTCAATGGCTGCAAGTTTTCTGAGAAGTTGAGCCGGCTCACCCTTTCGGTCAAGACTGACTGCATGGTAAAAGTGTCTCAATCCCTCCTCCATGGCATAAGCTGCCTTGACAACCTCATGCATTGAACCAGCGGATTCAAACGAGAACAGGCCAAAATCTGGGGGACCATATGCTGTGACCCCAGTCCAGGCCTTTATTCCACCAAGGAGATTGTATACTTTCCTGAAGCCTTTTTCTGAGAGTATCTGGGCAGCTACCCGGCTGCGTCCTCCGGCGGCTCAATAAACGATTACAGGCTTTTTCGGATCCAGCTGTCCCATTCTTTCCTGAAGATCGGTAAGGGGCATCAGTATGCTTCCGGGAATATGATATTTTTCGTACTCAGCCGGTTGTCTGACATCCAGGATGGAGTAGGTTCCCTCTTTGTAGTCCTTGATAAAGGCCCTTGCCTCATCAGGCTTCAACGAATAGACCGGTTTTACAAGCTCTTTCAAGTCCATAAGGATTCACCTTTTTTATTTACGTATTTTTCCTGCAGCCAGAAGGTAAAGGAGACGCGTATCATCGTCAAGCCCCAGAAGGCGGGCAGCTTCATGATCATAAAATGCACCTATACCGCAGCATCCCAGCCCGAGCGACGTTGCAGCCAGATAGATCCTCTGGCCCATTCTGCCTGCGCTCATCAAGGCGTATCTGTAACCCCTAGCTCCAAAGGCTTCATCCAGGAGTGCCAGGTTGCTTAAAATAATAAAATGGAGAGAGGCCTTTGCAAGCCAGAGCTGGTGCAGGCATATATCCGCCATCTTTTCATTAAAGTATCCATCTGAAGCCATGAAAGGTTTTCCTGAAGTTTGATCTACTAAATAGAACCCCGGACTGCAGCCATTTGCAGAACCTATGAGCAGGCCCGTGCAGATGCAGGGAGTATTTTCTGCCCTCAAAGATGCAATGAGACCTGCAATAGTTGAGTGATCAACGGGCTCATCCGCAAAATCTCTTTTTGAACGCCTGAGGAAAACTGCCTCCGGATAACCGGCGGCTGGAATCCTTTCATTGATCCAGGGTGTCCCTTTAATGGCTTTGAGATTTAATCCCGTATGATCCATCATTCTAATTTCTACTGATGGGTTGCGTATCTGTTCAGCGGATGAATGAATCTGCGCAATCATTTCATATTGTTTTTGAATGCGGGCAACGAGGCTTGCTTCTTTGAATGAAGGTGCCAAGGGGTTAATGGTCTTGAGTGCCGGTGCAATCAATTGCAGGTCCTTCCCCGGTATATCAATGAATGCAAGAGCTGCTTCCAGGTTCTCATCTAGTCCCAGGAGTCTGTTTACTTGTTTGTCGTCAAAATCATAAGAGAGCTTGTGGCTGAGTCCCATTGCCTTGAGAGCAAGGAGCTGATTTTCAATTACATGACCCGTATCCATTAGATTATAGCGGTATGCACGGTCCCGGTATTTCCATGAGCTCCTGAAAAAAATGGCTGTAAAGATAAAGACTGCCCTGCATGCCTCTCCGGGTTCAATAGATAAAAATCTGCCTTCTCTTATGATTTCAAGTGAATGATCTGAAATAGAATAATGATAGATTCCATCCTTAAGCTCGGCAATTCCTGCAGAGACAGCGTATATCTCGGTCGGATAAAGGGCCCCTGCTGAGGCTGCGCTCCTGAAAAAAAACTCCGTTGCTCCTCCCTGCGACTTTGCCGTGATAGTTTGAGTAAGAACCAGGATTTTCGCAAGATCGTCTACAGTCATTTTAAAGTCTTTACTCTCTGAATGTACTACTGGCTCAAAAAGTGGAAAAAGCGGTTTTTTGACCTCATCAAATTCTCTTATGCCGGGCAGGGATATTTTGCTTGCTTTGGGATATGACTTGAAGACATTGGGCCGGTTTGTCCAGTCGAGCGAATGGTCTCCCATCTTCATGCGCTCGTAACTAGTCAGATTATGATAGGAAGCTGCTGTAAGTTTCATATCAATCATGCTCAGATAAAAAGATCAAAAAAGCCGATTCCCCATGAAGATCAGGGAATCGGCTGCTCAGGTTAAGGGTTCGGAAAAATGCAGATATTATGCGGCTTCAAGCTTCTGCCTTGCAGCCATGTCCATAAGCACGCGCTCCCTGGCCTTGTCAATTCCAAGGGCTTTTCTCTTTTTGTCTATGTGGGCTATCATCATTTGGGCCATATCGTAAGGGTCAACTGCAAAGCCCCATTTTCCGAAGCCCATTTTCTCAAGTCCGTCAAAGAGATGATTATAGAATTTGGTTCCTTCGACTATCGGGAATGTGACACCAAAGACTGTAAACACGCCGGATGCCACAAAATACTGGCCGATGGAGATAGCCTTTTCGCTCATCCACTCAGGTGCAGCACCCGCCACCGGAAGGTCCGCTATACTGTCTCCAAGACCTCCAACACGCACCATCTCCGAGCAGGCTATGAGTATACGGCTGTTATCAACACATGAGCCGCATCCCAGTACCGGCGGCATACCAACGGTTTCGCATACTTCTCTCAGGCCGGCGCCTGCAAGGTGAGCTGCCTCAGGTGTGTAAAGGCCTGCCTTGGCCAGGGCGATCTGGGAACATCCCGTCTGTACTACCAGAACATCATTTTTAATCAGCTCTTTTACAAGTTCAACATGGACATAGTCCTGCTTCATCCTAGGATTGGTGCACCCGACTACGCCCGCAACGCCGCGAATTCTTCCATTGATGATGTTGTCGTTGAGCGGTGTATAGGAGGCCCTGAAGGTTCCTCCCAGCATGTAGTTAATGTATTCATGGGAAAAGCCGTGAACACCCAGATTCCTTATTTTGGGAATCTCAACCGGATATTTGCGGTTCTTGAATCTTATTATGGCGTTTTCAACTATTGCATCCGTGCATTCCCTGGCTGAATGCTCGTGGAATTCGATATGCTCGACGCCTTCTATGCGGCATCTTGGGTTTGTTGTGAAAAGCTTCGTTCCATAGCAATCTGCCACTTTTGCAAGTCCCTGCTTGATACACTGAACATCAACTCCCATGGCATCTACGGCGCCAGTGATCAAAATTGCCTCTGTGGACATGAAATTACCTGCATGTGGAACTCCGTGCCTGGACAGCATCTCGGCTCCAGAGCAGCACATGCCCAGAAGATTTATCCCCTTGGCTCCTGCGTCCTTTGCGGCCTGAATAAGGCCTGGATCATTCACCGATGCAAGAACTGATTCGAAAAGATTGGGCTCATGACCGTGAATGATGATGTTAACCTGATCTTCCTTGAGGCAGCCCATGTTGACCTCTGCCCTTACCGGGGTAGGTGTGCCGAAAAGGATATCGGATATTTCTGTTGCCACCATGGATCCACCCCATCCGTCTGACAGGGCTGTACGGCTGCACTGGGTTGTAATATTTTCATAATGCTGATCAACGCCCATATGGCTTCGATGCATGAGTTCCATGATCTCACGCATGGCCCCGCGGGGCACCACGCCATGTTTACGCCATGTTTCAAGCGTTTTGGGAGGAACCCTTTTGGCAAACGGTATCTCTCCTTCCACCTGCACGTAGGTTCTTTCGAGCTCAGTATACAAATCTGTTGCAATATCTTCTATACTTCTGCCCTCAACCTCTATTCCAAGGTCCTTTGCAACCTCTTCCAGTTTTACTGTATCCTTGATCTGGTAATCTTTGATGTGGCCGTTTACAACCTCACGGAAAAGATCAAGCATGCTCATTCCATGGTCAGTGTGGGCCGCAGCGCCGCTTGCAACCATCCGGGCGAAGTTCCTTGCCTGAATAGTGTCAATTGTGGCACCGCAGACACCAACCTTGCTGTATGGATCCTTTGAAACCAGGCGGCAGGGACCCATGGAACAGTGCTTGCAGCATGCAGAATCTGCACCGATGGGGCATGCCTTCATGGTTGCTGCACGGTGGAATGCGGTCTCAACCCCGTCTTTCTCTGCTTTTCTAAGCATCTGAGCGGTAGCGTCGCATGTAGTGACCTCCCTTATGTTGAGCTTGATTTCTTCCTTTTTCTTTTCCTTCTCTTTTTCTTTTTCCATTTGCTAAGCTAACCTCCTTCTTGGATTGGTTTTGTCTGCGGTTGATTCTTATTAGTAACTATTATCATTTTGTGTGCCAAAAAAAATCCCAATATGGGATTTTTCTGCCTCTGATAGGGGACATACATTGACCTAATATTTAACTAATGTCAAATTTTTTTTAAGGGCCGGGGGAGGATTTTGTGATTTTCTCCCCCGGGCAGGATAGAAGGTCTTTAATGGGATTATGCACTTGCTTCAAGGGAACACTTTGTAAAATCAATTTCCTTCCCGCATCCCGAGCACTTGTGGGATCTGCTGAATTCGTCCGAGAATATCTCCTTCTCCTTGCCGCAAGAGGGACATTTACAGGTGAAGGATTTCAGATTTTTTAAATCCTGGAAACCAGGACAATGCTGAGGTGTGGTAGCCATTTTTGTCTCCTTTCTTAAGACTTATAAAAAGCTGCTATTGACTGAGTTTCCTGCTTATTTCTTTACCGTAATCCTGGGCCATGGTTATTCCTCCTCCCAGAGAGGAGGACTTCAACCTCAGGGGACCGCTGACCATCTTCATTTTGAATATGTTTTTCATGGTGTCAAAAATACGTCCCGGGGCCTCTCCGCTCCAGCCAAAGGCGCCGAAAGATCCTCCTATCTTTCCTTCCAGATCCGCCTTTTCAGCGAGGAACAGAAGAGTTTTCATACCCTGCATCATCTCGCCGTGGTATGTTGCTGATCCAAAGGCATAGCCGTCGTAACCCTGAAGATCCTTTTCGGTCTTGATGGATGTAATATTGACAACATTTGCATCATTCCCGCCAAAACGGATACCTTCAGCTATCAATTCCGCAATTTTCTTTGTTTCTCCAGTCCTTGTGGAGAAGGCCACTAATACTTTCGCCATTTCATTAAATCTCCTCGGACCCAAACCCGGGCCTACTTATTTTTTACCTCTTCAACCTTTCCCTTATGCTTTGTACCGCACAGGGGACAGAGTATATCAATCTCTTTTTCGTCCCCAATGAATTTCTCCCTGAGCTTATCTGGCCCAAGAAAGCTCACATCGCCGCATGCACACTGAGGGCACTCCGCCTTTACCGTATATTTCTTCTTTGACATTGTTCACACCTCCTTGGTATCAGGCAAGTCTAGGATCCTGACCGGTCTTTCCACAGTCCGGAATGTAGCATGAAACGTCCACAAACTCACACTTCTTCTTGCATGAGGGGCATTTTTCCGGAGGAAGATCAGCCTTCATGGTGTAACCACACTCCTTACATTTCCAATCAACCATGTTAACCTCCCTTATCTTAGGCCTTCCATAAGCCATGGATGTTGCAGTATTCGCGCGCCGTTACCTGGCCTGCATCTATGGCGAAAACTGCCTCCGGTGTATTTCCGGGGGCGAGGTATTTTCTGTAGAGCTTACCGTCGGCAATGATTTCTATCCATTCTATGTAATGTTTCTCCTCCATAGGATGAGCAATGCTTCCTACCTTGACCTTAACGCCTCCCTGAACCTTTTCAATAACCGGGACGTGCTTTTCTTTAGAAGCATCCACCGTATTCTCTTTAAGGAGAACCATTGGTTTGCCGCAGCAAACCAACTCGCCTTTGCCTCCGTGAAGAACCTCGACGATATTCCCGCAAACTTCGCATTTGTAAACTTCAAATCTTTCTGCCATGACGTCACCTCCTATTAATTATAATTTTTCCTTCATGTTCACTGAGTATTAATAATTTTCACCCAGGATCTCGTAATATGCCTTGGGATGCGCACAGGCAGGGCAGGAGTCCGGGGCTTCCTTTCCGCTGTGGAGATAGCCGCAGTTCCTGCAACGCCAGACTACGGTATTATCTTTGGTGAAGACCTTTCCTTTTGCTATGTTTGCTGCAAGGTCCCTGTAGCGCTTTTCGTGCTGCTTTTCTGCAATCGATATGGCTCTGAAGACACCAGCTATGGCCGGGAATCCTTCCTCTTCCGCTACCTTCGCGAATTCCGGATACATCGTTGAATGCTCATAATTTTCTCCGGCTGCCGCAGCATTAAGATTTTCAACGGTTGTACCTATGACTCCCGCGGGAAAAGCCGCTGATATTGTTAACTCGCCCCCCTGCAGGAACTTGAAAAAACGCTTTGCATGCTCTTTTTCCTGGCTGGCTGTTTCATCAAAGATAAATGCTATCTGTTCAAATCCTTCTTTCTTGGCCTGACTTGCAAAATAATTGTATCTGTTTCTGGCCTGGGACTCTCCGGCGAAGGCTGTAAGCAAATTCCTTTCGGTCTTGCTGCCTCTGCAATCCATAATCAGTTTCCTCCTTTAATTCTGCACTTCCGGCAAAGGCCTACAAATTCAAGCTTGTGACCAAAGATGCCGTATTTTGTAAGATTACCTAGGGCGTTTTCGAGGTGTTCCAAAGGGTTATCGGAAGGTTCTATTTCCGCATCCTCTATAGCGCCGCATTGCATACAGGTAATGTGATAATGGTCACTGGTCTTCCAGTCGAACCGCATCTGAGGATGTTCAGGTTCAAGTCTGCTTATAAAGCCTGAGGAAGCCAGCATCTCCAGATTGCGGTAAACCGTTCCAAGGCTTATCCGAGGCAGCTTCTTGCGCACTCTTTCGTATATTTCATCTGCGGTGGGATGAGCGCCTGCATCCTTTACCTCTCTGAGGATCAGTTCTCTCTGCCTTGTCATTCGGCTTTTAGGTTTTTGTTTCAAGCCGCCTCCCTCAGCAACTCATTGTAATAATAATGAACTTAAGAACTGACTGCTGTAGATTCAAGATAGGCTGGTCTTGAATACCATAACAAGTTCATTCCTTTTTTTCAAAGGTCTTTTTGCCTCCACATGCAGGACATTTCTGCGGTTTACATCTCGATTCCTTAACATGACCGCATTCTGCGCATGTATAGGTAGCCATATCAATCACCTCCTCTCGATCGTCCACCAACCCTTGCGGATGTGGGACTCCTTTTCTTTTTCAGCAAGACCTTTGATCTTGAAAGCCGAATCCCTAAGAACTCCATATAGTATCCCACATCCTATATCCTCCTGCACCGACTCGCCTTCCTGGGCTATTTCCAGCATCAGCTCTGTGAGGTTCAAGGTTTTTTTTATGCTTTCATCGCATGGTCTCATAATTAGCATCCTGCTATGGAGTTCTTGTACTGAAAACCATAAAGCAAATGGCGTGCCGCAGCTTTCAAGCGGGCTCTATCAATTTTCTGAAGGATCATCCGGAGAAATGCTCTATCTTGGCATCCAAAATAATTCAACTATTTCAATTGATTATTTTTTTTACCATCATTGCCGGCAGTTCGAAAACTGGAGGGACGAGGCTTGTTCAAAAAAAACAAGATACACAAGTGTATCAGGACAGATTAATTCTGTCTGCTTGATCTGTTGCAGTCGGAGGAGGAGTTGTAAACATCAAGAGGATGTATCCGGTGTATCATAAAAAAAATTGATACAGATGTGTATCGTTATTCTTTAAGTTTTTGCCCTAGAAAACGATACAGGGTGGCGCGGCCAACGCCAAGGTTCCTTGCAGCCTTAGCACGGTTCCCGCCGCTTTTCTCAAGAGCTGCTTTCACCAAATCATGATTGAGTTTTCTCCTAGGTCCTGGTTCGGTTTTTGACATGGAATTTTTAAATATCTGAGGCGGTAGATCATCGGGTTGAATTATGCTTCCGCGGCTCCTTACAATTGCATAGTGAACGGCGCTCTGCAGTTCCCTGATATTTCCAGGCCAGTCATAGGCATTCAGGGCTTCCGTTGATGTTCTGGAAAGAAGGAGGTGTCTGGAGTTTTTTTCCGCTGCCTGTGCAAGAAAGTGTTCAGCCAGCAATGGGATGTCTGCTTTCCTTTCCCTTAAAGGCGGTAGATGTATTGGGACCACACATATGCGGTAGTAAAGATCCTCCCGGAAACGACCTGAAGCCACCTCCTGTCGCAGATCGCGATTTGTGGCGCTGATAAGCCTGACGTTTACGGATATGGTTTTTTCATCCCCTACCTTTTCAAATCGAGACTCTTGAACCACTCTAAGGAGCTTGACCTGAACTGTCCTGGGCAGTTCAGCTACCTCATCCAGAAATATGGTGCCGCCGTCGGCAAGTTCGAATCTGCCTTTCTTATCCCTTATAGCACCTGTAAAGGCTCCCTTTACATGTCCGAAGAGTTCGCTTTCCAATATCCCCTCGGGAAGAGCCCCGCAGTTTATGGGGACAAATGGCCTTCCAGCCCTTTGGCTTTCATTGTGGATGGCCAACGCAACCAACTCTTTTCCGGTTCCGGTCTCCCCTGATATGTGAACCGGAAAATCCGTTGCAGCCAGATCTTGAATCTGCCTGTAAACATTAAGCATCTTTGGGTCACGCCCAACTATTCCGGCAAAACGGTCTATTTCTCCTGCCTTCAGTCTGAGGCCTATCAGATCCGTCACATCTCTGAATGCTGCAATTATTCCCACAAACCTTCCGCCATAATCGGTCATGGAAGTCACATTCATCTCAATCCTTTTTGGCAGTTGCTTTCTGTTGAGGAATGTCAGGGGGTAGGTTTTGTCGGGGAAGACCTCCGGAGCAGTTCCTAGGAAGGCGCAACGATCTCCGCAGAAGGGCCTTCCGAATGCGTCATGGCAGTCTTTGCCCAGGACCTCATCTCTCTTGAAACCGGTTATGATCTCTGCGGCTCTGTTAAAAAACAGGATGCGCCTCTCCTTATCATGGGCTATTATACCCTCGGTAAGGTTGTCGAGGATGCGCTCTAAGTTCTCCTTATCCGCAAGGAGCTTAAGTAAAGAGACTTCTTTCATGGCATGCCGGAATATAGTCGAAAGTAAACATTGCTTCAAGATGCAAATAAGATCAGAGCGGGAGGGTTAGATATGGACTATGAAACCATAAGCTGGGATGTCCCTGAACAGGGCCTGGGTGAGATTTCCCTCAACAGACCAAGGCGTTTTAACAGCGTAAGCTACAGGATGATGGAAGAGCTTGAACATATATGGGAATTCATAAGACGCAATAAGGATATTCTTGTTGTGATCCTGAAGGGGAGCGGAGAGAGAGGATTCTGCGCGGGTCTGGATATGAAGGAGGCAGTTACTCTAATAGGTTCCATGAATGCCGACCAGTTCTACGAGTTCCAGTCCAGGCTTGCCCGAATAATGGTCGCCATGCGAAGGGCTCCCCAGCCGATTGTCTGTGCTATACATGGGCCTGCCGTGGGCCTTGGATTCAGTATGGCCCTTGCCTCTGATGTAAGAATAATAAGCTCAGATGCCCGTTTTTCGGCGGCATTTATAAATGTGGGTCTCGGAGGCGCGGATATGGCGTGCAGTTATTTTCTTCCCCGCCTTATGGGAGCTGGCAGGGCATATGAGCTTATGCTGACAGGCAACTTCCTTTCTGCGCAGGAAGCGCTTTCCCTGGGCCTGGTGAGCAGGGTGGTGGAAAGAGACAGTCTCATGGCTGAGACCCTTGATATGGCCAGAACTATAAAAGGGAAAAACCCTCTTGGTCTGCGACTGACCAAAGAGGCAATCAATGTCAACATGGATGTGGGAGGACTTGAGCAGGCACTTAGCATTGAGGACAGAAACCAGACGCTTCTTCTCCTTCGGAGCATGCTGGAACGAGGGAACAAGGCAAGCCGATACTTTTGAGGAATAATTCGATGACCTTGCCTTCCGTGATAAAATGGTTAGAATGGTTTCAAACCGGCGCCAAAGGGGTTTAACAATGTTCAAGCACATACTGGTTCCAACCGACTTCACTGAAAAGAGCGCTGCCTCGATAAAGATAGCGGCAAAACTTGCTTCATCATTCAGCGGTTCGTGCAACATAACACTTCTGCACGTCATTGAAACAATAGAGGGAGCGTCATACGGGGAGTTCTCCGATTTTTACGAGAAACTCAGGAAGCGCTCGGAGAAAAAGCTCGATGAGCTAATGAGCGCCTATTCCAAGCAGGGTGTTTTACTCTGCAAAAAGATTCTTCTGGGAAACAGGGTAAAGGAGATCCTCAAGTTCGTGGATGAAGCTGGTGTTGATCTTGTCGTTCTAAGTTCCCATAAGGTTGATCCTAAAGAGGGAGCCCACGGCTGGGGCACAATCAGCTACAAGGTGGGGATGCTCGCCCCCTGTCCGGTTATGATGGTCAAATGACCATGGGGGGCAATCCTTTCTGCGGAGTCCAGCTTCTGCCGGATTATCATATCCATACGCCTTTGTGTAAACACGCAGAGGGAAATACGGTAGAATATCTTGCTGCTGCAAGGGCCCTGCATCTTCCTGAAATCTGTTTTACAGACCATGCACCTGCGCCCGACGGCTATGACAGGGCCCACCGCATGGAAGCTGAAGAGTTTGAGGAATATAGAAGAATTACCGACTATGTGAGTTTATCCTCAAACCCAAGGGTGCTTTTTGGAATTGAGGCGGACTACTACGAGGGCTGTGAAGCATACCTGAAGGAGTGGCTCCCGCGACAAGGCTTTGATATGGTGCTCGGCTCGGTCCATTTTATCGGCGGCTGGGGTTTCGATGATCCAGAACAGAAGGGCCGATGGAAATCAGTGGACGTAAAGGTTGCATGGAAGGAGTACTTTGCCCTTTTATCAAGACTTGTCACATCAGGACTCTTCGATGTTGTTGCACACCTTGATCTCCCAAAAAAATTCGGGCACAGGCTTTCTGATAAGGACATGGCCGAGGCGGCTTGTCCGGTTCTTGATCTCATTTCAGGGAAAGGGATGGGCATAGAACTCAATACCGGTGGGCTTCGTAAACCGGTTAAAGAAATCTACCCGTCGGCCTTAATTCTATCTCTTGCCAGGGAAAGGAATATCCCTGTCTGCTTCGGCTCAGATGCCCATTCCCCCTCCGAGGTGGGCTATGGCTTTGCTTCAGCATTGGAGCTTGCAAGATCCGTAGGATACAGTGAATGCCTTGTTATGCGTGCAAGGTCAAAGTCCATGATCCCCCTTCCTCCCTCTAACAATATTCATCCGCATCTTTCGCCTGTTTAAAAGGCATAGATGAGATGAACATATCCTGAAAAAGAGGAAGCCCTGACAGCTCCACATACTTCATTTTTTTCGCCAGCGAAGCTGCCTCCTTTCGGACCCATGTGCTGGCAAGGGCGAGGCATGCGCCCCTGCCAGCGGCGTTACCAACCTGTACAACATGCACGTTTCCAAACTCAGGAATAAGACCTACGGCTTTGGCATCTTCAGCATCAATTGCGCTTCCCCCTGCACCGGCAAGAAAGATGGTTTTCATGTCAGGCTCTCCGGACATTTTCCACAATATGGATGCACCGGCATGGATGGCGGCCTTGGCCATCTGAACTTGAGAGACATCGCGATGGGTAATTACAATATCCTTCCCGCAGCTTGAATCAGCCGCGTTAACCAATATAAATTCATGCCCCGTGGAGCCGGATCGCAGGCGTGGAGACCTTGATTCCTTCGTAAATCCACCGCCGGCCATGATGATCCCTGCCTTAACCATCTCCGCTACCGCGGAGATTACTCCTGATCCGCAGATGCCTGCGGGAGGAACACCGCCTATGGTAGTTACTCCGACGTCCCAGCTATTGGGGTCAATCGTGACCTTTTCTATGGCCCCCGTGACAGCGCGGATGCCGTGGCTTATGTGCCCACCCTCAAAGGCAGGCCCTGCGGCTGCAGAGCAGCAAAGTATACCTGTTCTGTCTCCAAGAACAATTTCGCCGTTAGTGCCTATGTCAATAAGAAGACAAGGTTTTTTGCGTTTGTTGATTGAGGTCGCGATTGTTCCTGCAATGGCATCGCTACCCAAAAAGCCTGCCTTCAAAGGCATAAAATGGACGCAAGCTGATGGAGCGATGGAAAGGCCCATATCACACGCCCTGAAGTCCTGGGCATCAGTAACTACAGGTAAATAGGGAGCTATGGAAAGGCCCCAGGGATCAAGACCCAGCAAAAGATGATGCATGACCGAATTTCCTGCTACAGCCGCATCCACAATATCTGAACTGTTAATGCCGGCATCTTGTGCCATTTCATATATGAGGGTGTTAAGGCATTCAACTATAAGGGATCTTAGCCTTTCTACTGCTCCAGCATCTTTCTTGCAGTATGAAATACGGCTGATGATATCATCTCCGAACCGGATCTGGGGGTTGAGTGAAGATCTGACAGATATTTCCCTGGCTCTCTCAAGGTCCATTAGATAGCCGACCACTGTTGTGGTCCCTATGTCAAATGCCACGCCGAAAGAGGCATGGTCTTTTCCCCGGCGAAGGGATATCACTTCCTTGTTTTTCAGGATCGCAGCCCATATTTGCCTTTCTCCTGATCTTATGATCCCTGATAAGGTCTTCAAAACGTGTGGGCCGGCGTAACATAGAGATATGCCGTATCTTTCTTTTACCGCGCTGAAAAGCCTGTCTCTTTCATTTTCCGCCTCTTTTGATGCATAAGCCTTCAATTCTATACAGCATCCCCTTACGGCAGGTCTGGGATGGACGGAACGCAGGACTCCTGCCCCAGCAGCCATAATGCGGTCTACGGGCGAAGGTTCTTCCGGGATCCTTATCACTGCAGGGTCTTTAAGGACAAGGGCGCAGGCGAGTCTGTAACCCAAATCAAGGAAGGCGCCAAGAGTTCTTTTTTCCTTTTCGGAAGGAGGAGGAAGCAGAGCAGATGATTGCTCTACCACTACCTTGCATTTTCCGCATTTCATCCGTCCACTGCAGCCGGAGGCCAGGGGAACATCGTTTTTTCTGCAAAGATCAAGAAAGGTTAAACCATCCTCCGGATGGATCTCCTTTCCGGAGGGCTTAACTGTGATGAGATTCATTGCAGGATGTCTTAACCGACTGCTCCTGAAAAGAAGATGAAAGTAACTGTCTCATCTTCTTGACTCCTTCGGCAGCGTCCTTAGCATAGGCATCTGCCCCGCAGGTATCAACTACAAACCTTTGTGTAAGGGCTGCGCCTCCGCATATTACCTTTACCTTTTTTCCTATATCGCTTTCTTTAATGATCCGAACTGTCTCTTGCACGTGGGGGTCTCCGGTTGTAAGAAGGGATGATATCCCCACGACCTGCGCGCCCTCTTTTCGGGCAGCTTCTAGGAATTTTTCGGCTGCTACATTTTCACCCAGATCCACAACCCTGAAGCCTGCACTTTCTAATAGGAGTTTTGTCAGGTTTTTTCCTATGTCGTGAAGGTCGCCGAACACCGTGCCAATGACCACCGTGCCAAGACTGGAGTCATGTTGGCCTCTTTCAGACTTAAGGTGAGGCCTTACAATATCCATGCAGGCCTGCATGGTTTTGGCAGATATCATCATCTCAGGAACAAATATCTGCCTTTTTTCGAATCGCTCTCCCACAATGTTAAGCGCGTGAATGAGCGCCTCAGCTACAAGCTTATGGGGATCCGTACCTAGTTTAATTAAGTTTTCCGTTTGCTCAACCGCGACTTTTCTTTTGCCTTCGATGACTGCCTCTCTAAGGGCGTGCAAGGGATCACGTGGGTCCCTTGCCTTCATTTTTGAAACGGCTTTTTCCGCTCCGCCTGAGACTCCTTTCCCGCAGTAATTGAGATAGCCCATGCAGAAGTCATCCTTTGCCAGGATCATGTCTGCTATAAGAAGGGCCTTTTTCATTACCGGATCTGTGGGGTCAAGGATGGGACATGTGAGACCGTTGACAGCCGCCATTGCCAGAAACATTGTGTTGATAGCCGGACGGTCCGGAAGGCCGAAAGAGACGTTACTCAACCCAAGGGTGAGATTGACCCCGAGTCTCTTTCCTATAAGCATTAGCGCCTTTAGGGTTTCAAGGCCGGCTTCGTGGTCTGAGCTGATCGCCATAGCAAGGGGGTCAACGATTACGTCGCGGCGTTGTATGCCGAATGCTTCCGCCTTCTCCACTATGGTCTCAGCTATCTTCAGACGGTCTTCGGCTTTCTTTGGAATGCCTGAGTCGTCCATAGTGAGCCCGATTACTGCAGCATCGAATTTCTTCACAAGAGGAAGGATCTGCGAAAGCTTCCTGGATTCACCGTTGACCGAATTTATAATGGGTCTTCCCTTGTAGATTTCAAGCGCCGCCTCCAGGGCATCCGGATTTGCAGAATCAATGCACAGAGGCATATCTGTTATGCCTTGAAGGAGCATCACTGTCTCTCTGAGAACGCGTGGTTCATCTATGCCTGAAATCCCCACGTTCACGTCCAGGATGTGCGCACCAGCCTCCAACTGCCTGGAGGCTTCTTTGACAATCAGTGAGAGATCTCCCTTTTCAAGTGATTCTGCAAGTTTTTTCCTTCCTGTGGGATTTATCCTTTCTCCAATAATTACAAGTGGCCGTCCCTGACCGATAATGACCTCTCTTGAAGTACCCTTAACCACCGTTTCAGAAGGTTCATAATTGCCGGGGAAGCTGTATGTCACACCGGTATTCGTAGTTCCATCCGATGCGGTGATCTTTCCGTAATGCCCGGCGGCAAGAAGGGCGGCTCTCACGTTTTCGTCAGGGGTTCCATGAGTTAGTCCAACCGTATCTATTGAGAAACTATCAAGGGGTGCCCCCTGGGATATGAGCCGTCGAACTTCTTCTGCTACCTCTTGAGCGGAGCCATTTTTCATTAGCACGGGATTTATGCGGGCATTGATTGCGACCTTGGGTCCGAGCATTTGCCTTGTCTTTCTGACATCCGAACCGAATCCCACCTCTAGAAAGGCAAGATGTCTGACCTTGGCATATCCTGGAAGGACCTCGTTAACGGAACCGCAGTGGTGAATACCAAGAGGATTGCAATTATCAGCGATCATGTTGTCGTATGGAAGGAGAAAGTTCTCATATGTGGACAGAGAGATCTGCTCTATGGTGCAGTTGGGGAGCACATAAAGCCTTGGATCGCACATAGGGGTTACATCAACCGCTGCTGTACCTGTTGTCTTGTTATTGAAGCGGAACAGTTGTATCATGGCTTCAGTGCAGACCCTGAGCAGATGGCTGCAAAGCCTGGGTCTTTCAAAGTAGTCAAAATAAAGCTGATCGCCTCTCAGCTTAAGTGCAAGGTTCTGAACTCCGGTGGTGTTGATGTCTCCAATCACGAACCCGTATTTGGAGCGAAGATAATCAATCTGGCTTATCATTTCTTTCATGGGGGAGGTTTTGAAAAGATCTGGAACCTCCAGCCTCATAATCTCTTTTTCGGAGAGATTGAGCGGCATGGCCCAGGGCAGGGCATCGTCCTTGAAAACGATCTCACATCCAAAGACTGCCGGAAGCATAACCATTCCGAAGGTGATAAGGGGCTTTGGTTTCGGATCAGGATTTCCAAGCCCCACGTCACCAAAACGTTCATGGAGTCTTTTTTCTATTTCCATGCGGGCGGCAACCCTTGTTTCAGGGTCGAAATAATAATCCCTGCCAAAGGAGATGCCGAAGTTGGTGTAGAACCAGTCAGGGTAAAACCCTACTCCGAGCGGTATATGTCGTCTTTGTGTCATGAAAATCTCCTTAGAGAATCTAATCCATTTTATTGCGGACGTCAGGTTATCCTGGTATAAATGTCAGATTGGTTATGCCAAATGCATAATATAAATGCAAGCAGGATATGGAAGGATTTTGTTGTTTTCAGTCGAGCTGCATCATGGATTCTGTCTCTTGAAGGAATTTGGAGGCACTATGAACATCAGTGATATTGTCCGAAAGAGCGCAGAGGAAAGGCCTGATCATAACGCAGTAATATTCGGTGACAGGCTTATCACTTACAGGGAGCTTGACGATTTTATAGACAGGTTCGCCTCTGGTATAGCAAGGCAGGGACTTGGAAAAGGAGAGGTGCTTTCAATATTTCTTCCTAGCCTTCCAGAGCTTATCATTTCCTATCTCGGCGCTGCAAGGGCAGGACTTACGGTAAACCTTGTAAACGCGATGCTCATGGAAAAGGAGGTGGCATATATCCTCAATGACTGCGGTTCAAGGGCTGTGGTCGTTGACCGGAGACGTCTTCACATTATTGAAGCGATACGTTCAAAAGAGGAATCCATAGATACCATTGTACTGCTGGAGGACACAGTCAATGGTGAGGAATATTTAACCTTCAATTCAATCCTGGAGAAAGGTAGAGAGGATTTCACCCGTTCTGCCACAAAGGGGAGTGATCTGTGCCATCTCATGTACACATCAGGGACGACCGGCTGGCCGAAAGGGGTGATGGCGACACATCTCAATATCCGGCACAATGCCTCTTCCTTCGGGAAAATACACTTCAGGCCGGATGATATAATCATGGTGGCTACTCCTATATTTCACTGCTGGGGACTTGTAAACGGAACATTAGGTATGCTTTCAAGGGGAGGAACGGTAATAACCGTGGAGCGGTTCCACCCCGCCCAGACCCTTGCGGATATTGAAAGACTCAAGCCTACCATATTCATCGGCGTTCCTCCCATGTACAATCTGATTCTAAAGGAGCCCGATCTGAGAAGGAGGGATATCTCATCGGTGATATTCTGCCTTTCAGCGGCAACCAAGATGCCTGAAAATCTTATCCATCAGGTGCAGGAAAAGCTGGGATGGAGATATGCAGAGGCATGGGGACTGACAGAGGTTTCATGTGTTGGAGCTACGGCTCATTATGCGGAGACAAGGATCGGCGCATGCGGGAAAGGGATGGATGATGCGGAGCTCAAAGTGATTGATGAGAAGGGAGTTACCCTTCCTCCCTTCCAACAGGGGGAGCTTTGCATAAAGGGGACATGCGTCACAAGGGGTTACCTTAACAAACCGGATGTTACGAATCAGGTGTTTGACGCGGACGGATGGTTCCACTCCGGCGACATCGCCTATATGGACAAGGATGGGTATGCTTATATCGTTGATCGAAAGAAGGATATGATCAACGTAGGAGGTGAAAAGGTATTTCCTTCCGAGGTGGAAGACATGATGCTTTCTCATCCGAAGATAAAGGATATTGTCATAGTGGGCGTTCCTCACGAGTTAAAAGGGGAGGCGCCCAAGGCCTTTGTGGTTCTTAAGGATGGAGAGAGTTCCTCAGAGGAAGAAATCCAGTCGTTCTGCCGAGGGCTTATGGCTCCATACAAGGTGCCTGTGGCAGTGGAATTCCTTGACGAAATCCCAAGACTTGCCTCCGGCAAGGCCCTTAGACGCAGGTTAAGGGATAGAGAATGGAAAAAAGTTCAGGTCTAGGGTTGCTGAGCAAGGAATTGAACAGACCTGTAGATGCTTTTATACCCTTATCAGTGGGACGAGGAGGAATAATATGGCTTACAAGTATATGCTTTACGAAGAAAAAAATGAGATAGGAGTTATCACCTTTAACCGTCCTGACAAACGCAACGCCCTTGGCAGAGAGTTTGAGCAGGAGATAGCCGGATGCCTGTCAGATGCGGCCAGAACAAGAAGCGTTAAGGTCATTATAGTCAAGTCAAATGGCCCGGTGTTTTGTTCAGGTCACGACAAGGCAGAGATTCTGCATCGGCCTGTGGGGGAGGTGAGGGATTTTTTTCAGACATGCATAGACCTTTTCATGCTAATGCATTCAGTACCTCAGCCGATTATCGCCCAGGTGCACGGGATTGCAATGGCTGGCGGTTGCCATTTTGTAGCAGGTTGCGACCTGGCGGTAGCGGCAGAGAAAAACGCACAGTTTGCAATGACTGGTGTAAAGATCGGATACAACTGCTCAACCCCCACCGTGGCTGTGAGCAGGGCAATAGGTCAGAAAAAATGCCTTGAAATGCTTTTTACCGGGAATTTTATATCAGCCAGGGAGGCTTTGGCTTATGGGCTTGTAAACCGAGTTGTACCCGATGAAAAACTGGAGGAGGAGACCTGGAATCTAGCCGCTGAGATTTCCCAGTACAGCCTGGAGGTGCTTGGAACTTCAAAGCAGGTTTTCTATCAACAGAGGGACATGGCTGAACGGCAGGCATATTTTTTTGCAAAGGAGATGATGGCTTCTCAGGCACTCTGGCCTGAGGCAATAGAGGGCATGACAGCATTTAATGAAAAGCGACGGCCGTTATGGCCTGACAGATTTGCTCTATAGGAGGTTTTCAACCAGCTTCATTATGTGAGACTTCTGCTTTAACTCCGAAACCCATTCGTCAGGTATGGCCTCTAAGCCCAGATGAGCGCCAAGTATCATGCCTGAGGCCATTGCCCTGGCAGCGTTGTCGCCGCCTGCCATCACGGCCTGGATAAGCGACTCCTTAAAGTCGTTTTCGTACGCGGAAACGATATGGATTATCCCTGGAAGAGCATCGGGGGTGTGGCAGCTCTGACCGAATTGCATTATGGCTGAAGTAGTATCGGTCTTGAGTGAGGCAAGGCCATCCTTTATCAATTTTGCGACGGGAGAGCCTCCTGAAAAAAAAGAAGATGCCTTATCTATTGCTTTCGATGGAGATGTTCCGTTTAAGACCAGGAAGATGATGTGCGCGAAAAACTCTGCACAATCAATCGTGACTTGATTGGAGTGGGTCATGTTTGTCTGTGTCCTGGCGCTTAAAACAAACGCATCGAGATCGTTTGCATATAAGGCTCCCAATGGGGCGATCCTTGCTGCGCCCGAGATGTCGTCGGAAGTCGAACCGGCTTCTCGGGCCTTTTTTCCAGAGGCATAGTTGGAAAGGGTTACCCGTGTAGCCTGATCCAAATACCCTTTGTAACTACTGAAAAGGGTACGCCAGCGATTTGAGAAATCCTCCAAATCAAATCCCTTCATGGCTGAGACCGATATCAATACCCCACACGTTACCATCGGAGACTGAAGAGGTGTATATTAATCCAAGCTGACAACAAGTAACTGTCCAGGATAAATAGTGCTCTGTGAAGTAAGGTTGTTGATCCTCAACAGATCTTTAAGGGGAATGTGATGTTTCATGGCTATGGCATTAGGCGAGTCCCCTTTGACCACCCTGTAGGTTCGCGGTTTTGACGCTTCGGCTCTGACCCTGTTGCTATCGCTAAGTGTGAGGACCTGCCCTATGTGAAGCCTTGTGTCTTTAAGGTTATTCAATGCTTTTATGGTACTGATATTTATTTTGAACTGCCTTGAAATGCTGGAAAGAGTATCTCCTTTTTTGACGATATATGCTGGAGGGCACGCTTGTTGTGCTGCAGAAGCTCTTTCTGTCAGGGGCGATAGAGTAGTCGGGTGCCTTTTGCCTCTGGGTATCTTAAGTTCCATCCCTGTCCTGAGGGAAAGGTTGACGCCTTTTTGAAGCTTGTTGAAGGAGATTATTGAAGCGGGCGTTGTTTTATATTTCCTGGCTATCGAATAAATCGTCTCACCCTTTGCAACTCTGTGTGCCAGATAGTGCTGGGGAGGGGGGGGACTCCATCCCTGCATATCGGCGGCCTTTACAAGGAACTGAGAGGCCTTGCCGACGGGCAATCTTAATTCATATGCCCTGTCCGGAGTGGCATCCTGTCTGAGTTCAGCGTTGATTTCAACAAGCAATTCGTATGGAACCGAAAGGTTTAAGGCTATTGTTTGAAGGTGGATGGGTCTTTCCACTTTCACCTTTTCAACAGGAATTTCTTCCAGGAGAGGTGGAAGATCAAATCCATGTGCAGCAGGATCTTTGATTATGTGAAGCACTGCCAGGAACCTGGGAACATATGATGCAGTCTCCTGGGGAAGCTTTTCGTAGAGATCCCAGAAATTGTCTAGATAGTTTATCCTCTGGGTTTTAAGAAACCTTAATACAGCCCCCTCGCCGCAATTGTACGCTGCAAGCGCAGTGGTCCAGTCGCCAAATATCTGGTGCAATTCTTTGAGGTACTCTATGGCGGCCATGGTGGATTTTTCAGGATCCATCCTTTCATCTATCCATGTCCCGCGTTTCAGACCGTATTTATAACCGGTTGATGCAATAAACTGCCACAACCCCAATGCCCTTGCTGTTGACAAAGCCCTTACCTTGAACCCGCTTTCAATAAGTGGGAGCCATGAAAGCTCTTCGGGTAATCCGGCATCCTTGAGGGCCTTAAGTATAAAGGGTCTGTATTTTCCGGAACGTTGATATGCATTTATAAAGAAATTGCGTTCAGGACCCTTGAGCTGGTAAAGGGCTTTTTCAACATGATGGTTTATCACCATTGGGATTGCAGTGTGATATCCGTTTACCGCTGTATGCCTGGATGAATATATCTCCACTATCCGCTTTGAGATTGTGAAGCGAAGGTCTTCTACCTGCTGAAGAAGCTCGGGGCTCCTTTTCAGATCTACAGTAAGAATAAGGGCGTAGGCCTGGTCAAGAGATGAGATGGCTCCGTCAAGATCACCCTGGTCCCAGAGATCAGAGGAGGTCTGGCAGAACTCCAGGGCTGAGTCAAATATTGCCTGGTCGGATTTGTCTTCCGCCTGCTCCGATAAGTCAGATGTCCCCTTGTATTCGTTCTCTGCCGGGTCTGGACGTAAACTCCACGAAGAATCCCTGCTTGAAGAGAAGGCGTTTTCTTGCGATCCTTCTTCATAGCTGGAGTGATGCTGGGGCTTCCCTGTCTCAGAAAGAGAGGAGGTTTTTTGATCACTCAGACTGGAGTTGGAATCTGTTGATGCTCTGGAAGCTTGACGCTCAATGTTTTCACTGCCTTGATCAATGACAGGAGAAGCCGTGTTAAAGCTGTGGGTCGAACATGCTGAAATAAAAAAAACTAAGAGCAGAAAAATGTCTTTCTTCAATATCATATGGCCCTTCTTTAATCAACAGCTTACTTTCATTGCCCGGAAAGTAGCTGTTTTTGGTTCAGAGATGTTTCATGGTGCGACGCCGACGGAAAAGTATAATAAAGGATGAGGAAGCCATGGTCAACCCTGTTCAAGAGCGTTTTTAGACTTCCATTCCATCAATATCCTGAAAAGATTCTCCCTGCTGTTGACAGAGGGATCGTCAAGTACGATCTCTTGAAGCTTATTGAGGATTATTCCCACCGTCCTGCCCGGTTTTATCCCAAGGGTATCCATCACTGAATGGCCGTCTACGGCAAGGGGACTCCATCTCTGACGGGAGCGTTCAGATGTAAGATCATGAATCCTTTGAGCCAATTCATCCAGCTCTGATACGTCATCATCTCCGCTCCCCTGTGCCAGGATATCCGCTTTCCTAAGGATTATAAGATCCCTTACATTTTCCTCTCCTACGCGATTGACAAATCGCCTTACGGCGGCGTTGCTCCACCTTGAGTCGTAAATGAGCATATGATGTTCGACAAGGCGGTTTACTGCCCTTTTCGTTTTAGTGTCAAATCGCAGACGGTTCATTATACTGGAAACCATTTCGACTCCAGCCTTTTCATGCCCATAGAAGTGCCAACTGCCCCCTGTTTTTGTTCTAGTAAATGGTTTTGCGACATCGTGGAGGATGGCCGCCAGACGGAGATGGGGGATATCCGGAACAAGATCGAGGGTCATGAATGCATGTTCCAGAATGGTGTGCTGATGAGGGGGAGACTGCCTCTTCCTGTAGCCCTCGGCAAGTTCAGGGATCAGGCGGTGCATAAGACCCGTCCTGAACAACAGACGCATGCCTGAAGAAGGTTTTTTGCTCAAAATGATCTTCAAAATCTCGTCCCTGATACGTTCTCCGGCAGCCTTCTCCAGGAGTTCACCATGGGCTGAAATGGCTGTCAGGGTTTGGGGATCAATGGTGAAGTTGAGCTGGCAGGCGATCCTAACCGCTCTCAAAATACGCAACGGGTCCTCCCTGAATCTGGACAAAGGGTTTCCAACGCATTTTAGTAATGATTTTTCCAAATCCCTCTGTCCCTTCTGGGGGTCAATGAGTTTGCCCTTGTCAGGATCATAGGCAATCGCATTTATGGTGAAATCTCTTAAGGATAGATCTGTTTCAAGTGAAGGGATCTTCCCCCTGAAAGGTGTTATCTGATAAAAGTTTCTTTCTACAACGAGTGTTGTGGTTTTATTTTTTAAGGTAAAATGACTTACTTCTTTGAAAAGACTTGCTGTTTCTTCCAGAGAAGCCGATGTGACAATATCCCAGTCGATGACAGGCAGGCCCAGAAGGCTATTTCTGACTCCTCCTCCCACCACATAGGCTTCGTGCCCGGCATTCTTAAGACGCCTGCATATATCCTCCACAGGGGCAGGTAAAAGAATCGGCCTGCCGTCAAAATTAATTGGCATAGCTATGAAGGCCCGCCAGGTAGTTTACTCCAAAGTAAGTAAAAAGGACACAGGCGAATCCAACAAGGCACAATATTGCAATCTTTTTTCCCCTCCAACCGCGCACCATTCTTGAATGGATAACTGCTGCATAGATCAGCCATGTGATAAGGGACCATGTCTCCTTGGGATCCCAGCTCCAATAGCTTCCCCAGGCTGAGTGTGCCCATACTGAACCTGTTATAATGCCGAGGGTCAACATTAAAAATCCTATAACTACCATCTGATAGTTAAGCTCATCCAGCATGTCCTTATTTGGAATAAACGTGAAGGAATCACCTTTTTTCTCAGTTGGGTCATTTCTTTTGAAAAGATACATTAAACTGAATCCAAATGAGAGCCCGAATGCGGCGTAGCCAAGAAAACATGTGACAACATGGGTAATAAGCCAGTTGCTTTTAAGGGCCGGGATCAAGGGCTGGATCTGGCTGCTTATGCTGGGAGAAAAAGAGGCATATGCCATGGCCAGGAAAACAAGGGGCATGACAAAAGCCCCTGCGCTCCTGTTCCTGGTGCGCCATTCTACAATAATATAGAGAAGACAGACAGCCCAGGCAAAAAATATAAGTGATTCGTAAAGATTAGAAAGGGGAGCACGCCCTATGCCCATTGCATATGACTCCTGCCAGCGGAGAAGAAGAGCTGCGGTATGCAGGGCAAATGAGCCAAGTAGCATAAAGGCGGCTGTTTTTCCGATGCCAGGGCGCCCCATAACCATCATAAGCAGATATAATACGAATACCAAAAAATAAATAAAGGTAAGATAACTTAGTATTTCTGAACTTGTCATGATATATCGGCTCCTTATGCCGGGAAAAGCGATTTTATGTCTTGAACCAGCCGCTGAAGCTCACGCTCCAATGCGAACCTGTTTCTGCTGGCCGATCCTGTGATTTTCACATGAACCTTGTTTTTCCCTTTTTCCACAAGCACCCTTATGTGGCGGTGAGAGGAAAAGAAAGTGAGTATGAATCCTGCTGTAATAAGGAAAAACCCCGACCAGACAAGCGGAACTCCTGGGTCGCGGTTTGCCTGAAGGCCGGTTGCATATCTCATTTGGACTTCTTCCAGAACAAAAATGTAAGGTTTAAATGCCTTGGGATCGAAACGAGGAGAACGGAGCATCTGCTCAGGGAGCCTGGATCTTATCGTCTCAAAGCCTTCAAATATCCAAAATCGAGTCGGATCGGACTTGCCGGTCTCAACCGATATGAGGGCCGCCGGGACAGAGCCCATGTGCCTTACCTCCAGGACCTCAAAGGTTCCTTCCTTGCCGGGCAGGTCTATTTTCTGTCCTATTTCAAGTGTCAGGGATTCGTCAATCTTTCCGCCCTCACTGGTTGTTATCTTAAGACGAATCAGCTTGCCAGCTACCCTTTCGTAGGTAGATTGATAGAAGGTTATTCCCCCGAAGACGACGGGGTGGTTGACCAGTATGTCCTTTTTTTCAAGCTCTTTTCCCTCAATGAGAAAGGTCAATGTGGACCTGAATTCCCTGGGCGCACCGTTTTCATAGAACTCCACCGTGAAGTCGTCGCATCTGATTTCAAAGCCTGGGGAGATGGAGGCAGTTCCATTTCTTAACATTATTGAATCAACTTTTTCCCCCTCTGGAATTCTCACAAAACCCTCAAAGCCAAAAAAAGAACCCACCAGCGAGCCCAAGAGTATAACCAGGATACTGAGGTGTAGAATGTAAACTCCGAAATGAGAGAAACGCCCCTTGTCAGCGAGAAAAAAGAAGCGGTCATTATTCTCTTTAAAACGTACACGCCTGTAGCGTCTGTTGAGAAGGGTCGAAATCCTTTCGCATGATTGCCGGACGGATGCATTGACCGAGAACATCAAATTATCGGGGAGATCTTCAAACTGATGAATACGATCCACAGACGGTGAAGCGGCAAATCTTTTCCATGCCGACGGAAAGCGATCTATTGAACAAATCACCAGATTGATGGCAAGCATACCTATAAGGAGCCTGAACCAACCTGCGTGATAAAGGTCAAAGAGACCGATAAACTCCAGTATTTTTATTATATTGGGATTCAGTCCCTGGATAAACTCGATGGCGCCCTCTTTCTGTGGAATCAAGGTGCCTGCAACCGACAGGAGCGCAAGCAGAATAAGGAGCACAATGGTAAGTCTCACGGAGCTCAGAAAGCCCCACAGAGGGTTCGGCTTCTCGCCTTTTACTGTTTTTTCCATGAATGCCTTTCGTAAGCGCCGCGGCACGTTATGAGTTCTTTTTGAGCGGCCCTGCCGTATCTAAATATACTTTGCCTTCAGGGTACCAATCAAATAAAGTCATCCAAAGGATTTGACCGCTGCGCTCTAATGATGTAATTAAATTCCCTGACCTTCGGTATCCATGAAGGTAACGGTGCGCACCAGGTGCGCAATTCTCAAAAATATAGGCTCTGCAGGGCGGATGTAAAGGATTTTATATGCTTGATTTACGTTTTGTAAGGTCAAACATTGAATTGGTAACAGAGATGCTCAAAACAAGAGGGGCTTCCCTGGATATGTCCGAATTCTCATCTCTGGATAAAAAGCGGCGTGAGAGGCTGACACTGCTCGAGGACTTGAGAAGACGACGCAATCAGGTTTCTGAAGAAATCGCAGAGATGAAGCGAAGGGGAGAGGATGCATCTAAGGTTATTGGGGAGATGAAGGATGTTGGAACGCTGATCAAAGATGCGGAGAAGGATTTGCCTGCCTACGAGGAGAAGCTGGAAAGCCTTCTAATGTATATTCCTAATATGCCACACGAAACGGTACCTCAAGGGAAGGGATCTGAAGACAATCAGGTTGTTAGAACCTGGGGTGAACCGGCTCCCTTTGATTTTGAGCCTCTTCCCCATTGGGAGATAGGTGAACGGCTTGGTATTCTTGATTTTCCGAGGGCTGCGAAGATTGCATGTGCAAGATTCGCCCTTTACAGGGGATTAGGAGCCAGGCTTGAGAGGGCGCTGATTAACTTCATGCTGGATGTGCATACCCGGGAGCACGGATATACAGAGGTTATCCCTCCTTTCATGGTCAATTCGGCATCCATGACAGGTACCGGACAACTTCCCAAATTCGCAGAGGACCTTTTCAAGGTGGACGGATGGGATCTCTACCTGATTCCCACAGCAGAAGTACCTGTGACAAACATCCACAGGGAGGAGGTTTTGTCGGAGAGTCAACTTCCCATATCCTACGTTGCCTATACCCCATGTTTTCGTTCAGAGGCAGGATCGTATGGGAAGGATACAAGGGGACTCATTCGTCAGCATCAGTTCAACAAGGTTGAACTGGTTAAAATCACTAGGCCTGAGGACTCTGAAAACGAACTGGAAAAACTGACGGCCAATGCGGAGGAGATCCTAAAAAGACTGGGACTTCCCTACCGGGTGGTTTGTCTGTGCACTGGAGATCTTGGGTTTTCAGCTGCAAAGACCTATGACCTGGAGGTATGGCTTCCAGGACAGGGACTTTACAGGGAGATTTCCTCATGCAGCACCTTCACGGATTTTCAGGCAAGAAGGGCCGGAATAAGGTTCCGTCGAGGCTCAGGCCGGGGTACAGAACTGGTTCATACACTCAACGGTTCCGGACTTGCAGTTGGAAGGACCCTGGTGGCGGTACTTGAGAATTTTCAAAACAAGGATGGAACCATAAGGATCCCGGAGGCATTAAGATCTTATATGGGAGGTCTGGATGTTATTGAAGGAGGGCTTTAGAGCTTTGTTCAAAAGAGTGGATATTTGGATGGGTTGGGAGAAATAATGTACAGAAAACTCCTTCCTGCGAGATTTGCATTTTTCGGATTGATCTTTCTTTTTGTCGGAATTTGGATCATTTCAGGGACTGACCTGGAGGCAAATCAGATTTCTACTCCCAAGGGAACTGCTTCCAGGAGGTCTGAGCCTAGATCTCTTTCCACTTCTGACCTTGCCCGTTATCTGTCAGGGCTTAAACCGGAACATATAGAAAAGCAAATCTACCTCAAGGATGAGGGTGGCAGAAAACTTAAGGTGACTCTCAGCATTGATCCCGGTCTGCAGGACTATATAAGAAACCTTGCCTCCAACACAAAGGCCCTTCAGACGTCTGTTGTGGTCATGGATGCCGTTGACGGACGTATACTTGCCATGGTTGATTACGACCAGTTGGGGCAAGGGGATATCTTTTCAATAAAGGCTGACTATCCGGCTGCCAGCATTTTCAAAATGGTTTCTGCCGCAGCGGCACTCGAGGCAGCCGGCTTCAGTCCGGAGCAAAGCGTTTCATTTGTCGGCGGACAACATACCCTCTATAAATACCAGTTAAAAGACAAAAGCGGCAAATACACCACAAAGACAACCTTTCGAAAGGCCTTCGCATCGTCCATAAACCCGGTTTTCGGTAAGCTTGGGATATACCATCTTGGTAGAGGAATTCTAAACGATTATGGGTCCCGCTTTTATTTTAACAGGGCGATTCCCTTTGAGATGGAGATGGGGAAAAGCAGGATGGAGGCCCCGAGCGATAATTTCGGACTGGCAGAGCTTGCCTCTGGTTTTAACAAGGAAACCCTTATCTCCCCGCTTCACGCAGCCATGCTGGGGGCTTCTGTAGCAAATGACGGTGTTATGATGCGTCCGAGAATTGTTGAGACGGTTCAAACGGAAAGCGGAATAACATTGTATGAAGGCAAAAGCACAGCACTTGCAAGGGTAATCAAGTCTGACACTGCGACGGGGCTTAAGGTTCTTATGCGGGAAACCGTTGTGAGGGGTACCTGTAAAAGAGCCTTTCATAAGTTGTTTCGCAGCAAGGCTTGCCGGGATGTTGATTTGGGGGCCAAGACCGGTACAATAAATGATAGGCTGGATCGCTTTAAATATGACTGGACCGTTGCATTCGCAGCTCCCCGTGATGGACGAAGGGCTATAGCTGTGGCCGTTTTGAACGTTCATGGAGAGAAGTTGGGGTTAAGGGCGAATGAGACGGCCAGTATTGTAATTAATCGCTGGATAAAATGACGGGGGGCGGATCAGATGTGCGGCATTGTTTGCTACGTAGGCGATAAACAGGCTAAGGGAATTCTGATTGAGGGCCTCAAGCAGCTTGAATATCGAGGGTATGACTCTGCTGGGATTGCGATTCAGAATGGAAACGCAATCCAATTTGACAGGGCAGTGGGAAGAATAAGCGAACTGGAGCGCAAAATAAGCGACAGGGCGATGCAGGGAAAGAGCGGAATCGCCCATACAAGATGGGCCACTCACGGAGAGCCGACTGAGGCTAACGCCCATCCTCACCGAGACAGGGATGAAAGGGTGTTTGTCATCCATAACGGAATAATCGAAAACTATCGGCTTTTAAAGAAAAGACTTGAGACCAAGGGTTACTCCTTCAGATCAGAAACCGACACAGAGGTTATTGCCCACCTGATCGCGATTTATTTCCATGGAGATCTTTGTGAGGCGGTAAGGAAGACCATGATTCAGCTTGAGGGGACTTTCGGAATTGCCGTAATACACAGGGATGTACCAGGTAAGATAGTGGTGGCTAGGCGGGGAAGCCCTCTGGTGATAGGAGTAGGGGAGAACTGCCATCTGGCGGCATCGGATGTTTCGGCAATGGTGCGCCACACCAATAAGGTGGTGCATCTTCTCGACAATGAGCTCGCCATTCTATCCGCAGAAGATTTCTCTATCTCCACCGTACAGGCAACCCCCATAGAAAGGAGCACCGAGATAGTAGACTGGCAGGCTGAAGATGCTGAGCTTAACGGATTTCCCCATTTCATGCTCAAGGAGATCTTTGAACAGCCGGAGACGGTCAGAAATGCTATCCGCGGCAGACTGGATTATGCCGAGGGCATTCCAAGGCTGGGAGGGATAGCTCCTGTCTGGGACAGCCTTAAGCAGTGTCGACACATTGTTATAGTGGCCTGCGGCACATCTTACTATGCAGGCTATGTAGGGAGATATATATTTGAAAAGCTTACAGACATAGATGTGTCAGTGGAGCTGGCCAGTGAATTCCGGTACAGGAGGATCAACTTCGCGCCAAACACCTTCGTGATCGCTCTCAGCCAATCAGGGGAGACCGCCGACACCCTGGCCGCCATAAGGGAGGCAAAACGAAAGGGAGCGAGTCTCTTGGGGGTTGTTAATGTTGTGGGCAGCTCCATAGCGAGGGAAGCAGGCGCCGGGGTATATAACCATGCCGGTCCTGAGATTGGGGTTGCCTCAACAAAGATCTTTACGTCGCAGTTGACTATTCTCAGTCTTCTAGCCCTGCTCCTGGGCAGGCATCATTCCTTGTCTCTTACCGAGGGGGTGGAGGCGATAAGGGCCATTGATGCACTGCCCGGACAGATAAGCAAGGTCCTTTCACTTGCCCACAGCATTGAAGCCATAGCAGAAAAATATTATCTTAAGTCTAATTGGCTTTTTCTGGGCAGGAAGTACAATTACCCCATAGCTATGGAAGGAGCGCTGAAGTTAAAGGAGATATCCTATATCCATGCCGAAGGATACGCGGCAGGGGAGATGAAACACGGCCCCATTGCCCTTGTCAATCCAGAGATGCCTACTGTTGCAATAGCACCGAAAGACAGTGTGTATGAAAAGATGGTAAGCAACATACAGGAAATAAAGAGTCGCAGGGGGCCCGTGATCGTGGTGGTCAACCAGGGTGATGAGGACATAAAGGAGATAGCTGACGACGTGATAGAGATTCCAGGGACCCTCGAGTTCTTAAACCCTATTCTTACGGTTATCCCCCTTCAGCTTCTTGCTTACTACTGCGCCAGACTTCTTCACAGGGATATTGACAAACCGAGAAACCTGGCCAAAAGCGTCACGGTCGAGTAGACATGGGGGCTGTGAGCAGGCCCCTTGACCGGTCTGTCGGGCAAATGATGCGAAACAAAGCGCTCGTCCGGCTGGTCAAATCATTGGGCAGGATTTACCTGCCTGTTTTTTTTCGAATAGAGGCCATTGGACTCGAAAACATTCCCAGGGACTGCGGCGTTGTAATTGTAGCTAAACACCAGAGGTGGGAGGACATTCCGCTTCTGGCCGCTGCTTTACCCCTTGAGCTTTACTACGTTGCCAAGTCGGAGCTTTTCACGACGACTTTGGGCCGCCGGCTGATTGGAGGTCTGGGCGGCATTCCCCTCAATCGAGACCGCCCCATGGAAAGCAGAAACTCTCTCAGGACAATCGGCAGGATACTTGAGAAAGGAAGTGGTCTGGTGGTATTCCCTGAGGGTACTTATTTCAGGGGTAAGATGGGTCCTGGAAGGGAAGGTGTAGTTAGGTTTATCTCTTCACGATTCGGAGTCCCTTTCCTGCCGGTTGGAATGGAGTATAAAAACAACCTCTGGCGAGGCAGGGTTGTAATACGTGTCGGCAAAGCTTTCTTCAGAACAGAGGAATTGCCTTCCGAACTTTTTCTGACAAAGGCAATGGCAGAAATTGAGAGGCTTTCAGGACTTTGAATAACCCTTCAGGCAAATTTACATAGGATTTTAGTCATCTGAATTAAAAAGGAGCGGAGATGGAACCATATGCTGGTATATTCAGGCGAATAGAACAAAGTCGAGAGGAGATAATATGCATCCAGAAAGAACTCACAGCAAGGATAGCCCTTGGGCCAGAAAACGGGGGATCAGGGGAACATGAAAAGACCGCCTATGTAAAGGGGTTGCTTGCAGACCTTCAACCTGACTTCTTCGAAGAAATAAATGCGCCCGACCATCGCGTGGAGGCAGGTTACAGGCCCAATCTTGTGGCAAAATGGAAAGGCTGCAAATCGGATAGTTCCACCTGGGTGCTTTCCCATTCCGATGTGGTTCCTCCGGGCGATTTAACCCTTTGGGAAAGCGATCCGTATTTGATCAGGGTGGAAGGGGACCGCATATATGGCCGTGGGGTGGAAGACAACCAGCATGGTATTGTAAGCTCCTATCTTGCGCTTAAGGCTGTCCTGGCGGAGGGGATCAAGCCTTCCAGAAATATGGCCATCGCAATTGTGGCAGATGAGGAAACAGGAAGCGGTTTCGGACTTCAGTATGTGCTTTCCAGGTATCCTGATCTGTTTGGTTTGCATGACTTGATAGTGGTTCCTGACTTTGGAAATCAAGATGGTACGATGATTGAAGTAGCTGAAAAATCAATGCTCTGGCTTCGCTTCACTGCGCTCGGGAGACAGTGTCATGCGAGCACGCCTGAAAAGGGAAAAAATACCCTCAGGGGAATAGCTAACCTGATCGTTTCCCTTGATTCCCTGAGAGAAAGATTTCCCGTGAGAAACGATCTTTTTACTCCTGCCTTTTCTACGTTCGAACCTACCAAGGTCGAGGCAAATGTGCCCAATGTAAACACCATCCCCGGAAGAGATGTGTTTTACCTTGACTGCAGAATCCTCCCGGATGTTTCTATCGAGGAGGTCATCAATACCTGCAGAAGGATATCTGAAGAGGTGGCAACTGCACATGGGCTGGAGATAAAGGTTGATGTAACGACAAGAAACGATGCAGCCTTGCCTACGGCATCCGATGCTCCGGTGGTGGAGGCACTTAAAAAGGCCATTAAGAAAGTGAAAGGCAGAGAGGCCTGCCCTACCGGTATTGGCGGAGGAACGGTTGCGGCGTTTTTCAGAAAAGCCGGACTTTCGGCCGCTGTCTGGTCAACCCTTACTGAGACGATTCATCAGCCCAATGAGTATTGTCTTATCCCTGATATAATAGCGGACGCCAAGATACTGGCTTGCCTGTTTCTTGAACCTTAAAAGAGCATCAGCCTCCTGCTCCCCTTATGCCAGGATTAGCCCTTTTACGGATTTCCAAATCCGTAATGGCCTCTATGCTGAAATCACCATTTGATTGGATCACCGCTATTTCCTCGACAGGGGAGTAGATATAACCGATTGTTCTTCTTTCCTGGTCCATAATTACGGAAAGCCTGGGCCCCATCGCATCCGTACCCCAGTAACGGTATTGATCAGCCATGGTGTCAGCCATTGAAAGTGCCTCCTGCATGGTTGCTGCCGGATGCCACCCTATACCTTTTAGCTTTTTTTTGTCGGCCTTGATATCAAAAAGGATTGCTCCTGGTCTCTCCCTGTTTCCGGAATAGCTGACGACAAAATCCTCATATCTGGTTTCAATGAAACCATGAATACCCCCAGGGGGTTCCTGGCTTCTTTGCGCCAAAGGATATGTGCATCCACTTCCTGAAGCAGCCATAAAAGCTAAAAAAAGGATTCCGATAAATCTAATTTTATTGATTAACTTATTCATATAAATATCCAATAATTAATTGAAATTATTTGTAGCATTCTCTGATTCCAGTCACACACGGTATTTCAAAAACATTCGTTAGGGCTTCGGTAGCTGAATAAATGTCCTCTGAGGGGAGCACTCCGGTTATGGATGCAACGGAACAGCTCAGGGCAAGGAGATTTATCCCGGCGGCTGTAAAGGTATCAAAGATCTGATCCGCTATGCCGTATCTGTCGCCGAAATGAGGTCCGTTCATATAAAATACGGCGGTTCGGCCATGCCACTTACGAGTGCCCTCCGGCAGTAAGTTCAGTAGGGCATCCCTGGCGTTATCAGCAGCAGGTACAGTAAATGTGAAAAGGAGAAGGTCTTCGAATCCTGAGGGCGTGCTTATTAGAAATGTAAGAGGGATGCCGGCAGCGCTTAGATTATCAAAGGCTTTTGAAAGGATTGCAAACCCATCGCCTCCCATCACAATGCTCAACATCGCCTGACTGTTCTGCCAATCAAGTCCATAGACCTTCGGCTTTTTCTCCTGGTAACTTGCGACCACCTCTTTGTAGAGTTGTTCTTTGCCTTTTTGAGCAAGGGACCAGTCTTCCGGGGTTCTATAAGGTCCGAAAGAAAAAGGCTCAAAAAGCGCTTCTGTCAGTCTTTCGGTCGTCTCCTCTGAGATGGCTGCTGATATAGCTGATGCAGATTGTGCAAGGGCTATGGGTGAAAGTCCTTTCCTGTTTATAATTTCAAGGAGCTGGCCGGTGATCTCCGGTCGGGTTCTGTGTGGGAAAAGTGATATTATTGAAGATTTGATAAGACCGGATGATGTTATTCCCGCAGGAAGATTCAGCACAGGTGAAGCGCGATCAGCCTGGTCTCCTTGAATCCCTATGCTAGCCCCAAAGCTGTCGGCATGGAAAGCTGCTGTCAAAAAAACTATATTGATTCCTTCCCGGGCCAGATCTCCGCAGATTGCCCCGGGGGCCTGCTGCGCTCCATCCTTGCCATGCAATGCAAGAAGCGCAGCAGGTCGGAGAATCTTGAAGCCACCTAGTGCAGTGGGCCGAGACATGTTTATACTGGCTCCCGGGACTGTGGTTCAGGCCTGAACCCTTCACATCAAGGCGCTTACCACCCGCCAGAGGCTCTCGGTGTCTATGGGTTTTGCAACGTAATCATCCGCCTCTGTGGACATTCCGTCCGCATGGGTGTAGCGGGTTGTGGGAACTGCCTCTCCAACCGCCGTGAGCAGGACGATGGGAATGTCCTTTGTTTCTTTCTTTGCCTTTAGTTCCGCACAAAGCACATAGCCGTCTTTCCTGGGCATCATAACATCAAGGACGATCAGATCAGGACGACGGGTCTTGATGGATTGTTCTGCCTCCACACCGTCGTAGGCACGCCCGACCTCGCAACCCCTGCTCTCCAGCATCATTCCAACGGTTTCCACAAGATCAGGATCATCGTCAACCACAAGTACATATTTTTGAGACATACTGAAAACCTCCTAAAAAAGTCGCCCTCTATTAGGTCAAGGGCAGGGTTATTCTCTTCTGACTCAATCCTACCCTAAACAATGCCCGTTTTCAAGGGTTACTGTGGCTACTTCCTCTATATCATAGGGCGGCTGGGTCGGGCCTTGGATAAAGGCCTCCCTTTTCCACTATCTCAGGGACTTTCTCTTCCCATTCAATGGCCATTATGTGGAAGCCCCTTACACCTTCAACCTCCTTAAGTCTCTGGATTGACTCAATACATATCTTGAGACCTTCTTCGGCCTGTTTGTCCTTGGGAACCCCGGCCATTCGCTTGACCACCTCGTCCGGAACATCCATTCCAGGGACCTTGTTTTTCATATACTTTGCCATGCCTGCGGATTTAAAAGGGGTAAGGCCCGCGAGTATGTATACCTTTTCATGGAGTCCCCTGTCCCGTACCTGTTTCATCCATTCCTCAAATCTGTCAAGATTATATATGCACTGGGTCTGGATGAACTCAGCGCCTGCCGCTACCTTCTTTGCAAGACGGCGGACCCTTATATCAAATGGATCAGCAAATGGGTTGGCGGCTGCGCCTGCGAAAATCCTGGGGGGGCGCTTGATTTCATCTCCACCCAGAAATTTGCCTTGGTCTCGCATCTGCCTCACGGTCTGTAAAAGCTGCATGGAGTCCAGATCAAATACGTTTTGTCCCTGTGGGCAGTCTCCAAACTTCTGATGGTCTCCCGAAAGACAGAGCATGTTTCGGATATCAAAAGAAGCCGCACCTAATATATCGCTCTGCAGCGCTATCCTGTTTCTGTCCCGTACCACCATCTGCAGTACCGGTTCAAGCCCCATAAGTTTTAGATGAATACAGGATGCAAGGCTGCAAAGTCTGGTGACGGAGGTCTGATTATCAGTGATGTTTATGGCATCAACATGGTTTTTTATGAGATCTGCCTTTTTCTTTATTAGCTCCGCATCGCTTCCCCTCGGTGGGCCGCATTCGGATGTAACCGCCAGATGTCCGGCGGCCAGGATTTTTTCCAGCTTGCTGTCAGTTCGAGTAGTCCGCATTGGGTTCATTGTCTCACATCCTCCCTTACCACTTTTCGAGGGCCACCGGCCCTTTCCTTTGACCAGTCCTTGATGGGTGCAAGTTTTTCATAATCATCCAGCCTCCCGAGCGCTGTCAGCCTGTCAATTATGATCTGCCATGCGCATGGGACCTCTCCTCCGATCTCACACATCCCCTTGCTTGATCCTCCGCAGGGTCCGTTGAATAGCCTCTTGGCACATCTAGAAACAGGGCATATCCCGCCAGTTGTGGCAAGTATGCACTGGCCGCAACCCTGGCATCTTTCACTCCAGACCCCTCTCTCTTCAGTAACACCCATAAAACATGTATTAACACCTGGGAACACGGGGGTTTGAAAGTATTTTTCGCTCATGAACTGCACGCCCACCCCGCAGGCAAGCGAAACAACTGCCTGGTATTGATCAATGATATTTCTTATCTCTTCAAGGTATTCATGGTCACACTGCCGCTCCAGGGTAACTTCATCTATCTTGATATCCTTTCCCTGGTTCATGAAATACATGCGAAGGGCGGAGGCCAGAACCCCCACCTCCTTTTTGCCGCCTGCTTCACAGACGGTTACACACTCATTGCACCCAACAATGAGGACCTTGTTTGCATCTTTAATGTATTCTATGATCTCTTCTATGGGCTTTCTATCGGCAACAATCATCTAGTTGACCTCCTTTGCACAGGTGCGGAATCGCAATCCCGCCGGCCGTCTCATGCAGCCATTTTGTTCTTCTTTTCTTTGATGGGGTTTGGTCCGAGCGCCCTGATCTTCTCTGTCATTTCAAGGGCGATCTGGGCAAACCTGGGTCCTTCTGCAGAGGAGAGGTTGAACATCTGAACCCTTTCCCCTCCTATGCCCACAAGGTCAAGGATTCTTCTTGCCTCGGCGACCCTTTTTCTGGCCCTTAGGTTGCCCCTGTTGTATCTGCAGTCGCCTTCCATACACCCCACCACATAAACTCCGTCGGCACCCTTTTCAAAGGATCGCAGGATATGGACTATATCCACTTTGCCCGTGCATGGGACCCTTACAATCCTGATGGTGTCCGGATACCGCAGCCGCATGGAACCTGCCAGGTCCGCAGCGGTGTATCCTCAGAAATTGCAGCAAAAGGCAATTATTACAGGTTTGAACTCTTCCATTACATCACTCCTTCCAGCAGTGCATCAACCTTGCTCATTATTTGTTCATCCTCGTACCAGTTAAGCTCGATGGCCTTTGCCGGGCATTCCGCAGCACAGATACCGCATCCCAGGCAGAGTGCCTCATCTATCTCGCTTACGCCCTGCTCGTTTATCCTAGGTACCCCTGCGGGGCAAGACCTCACGCATATGAGACATGACGCGCACTTTTCCTGATCCACTTTTGCAGTCACTGCAGAAAGGGTCAGTTCCTTTTGGGACAGGAAGGTAGTTGCCCTCGAAGCAGCAGCGAGTGCCTGGGATATGGCCTCTGATATGAGCTTTGGACTATGCGCGGTACCGCACACAAAGATGCCCTCGCTTGCCATGTCCACGGGCCTCAGTTTTACGTGGGCCTCAAGGAAATAACCTTCCTTGTTTCTGGCAAGTTTGACTATGGATGCAAGTTCCTCGGTATCTTCTGCAACCATGCCCGCACTTAAGGCCACAATATCTGATTCAACTTTAAGATCCCTGCCCAGGACGTGGTCCCTGAATGTCACAGAGAGGCGATTGTCTGTCGTTTCAACAATCGGAGGAAGCTCCTTGCGGAAACGGAAAAACATGACACCTTTTTTCCTGGCCTCCCTGTAATAGTCTTCCAGCAAACCATAGGTCCGCAGGTCCCTGTAGAGTACAAAGACCTGGGCATCGGGGTTTAGTTCTTTGATGTGAAGGGCGTTTTTAATGGCGCTCTGGCAGCAGACCCTTGAACAGATCGGGTTTTCTTCGTTTCTTGATCCCACACACTGTATCATCGCCACACTGGATAGGTCAGCCGCGCCGCGTTCATCAAGCCGCTTCGATAAGTCTATCTGGGTGATGATACCCTCATGTTTTCCATAGAAGAACTCCTTAGGAGTGTATTCCCTGGCCCCGGTTGCCAGTATTACGACACCGTGTTCTATTTTTCTTTCGTACATACCCGGGCCGACAAGAACTTCAGTGGTGAAGTTGCCTTTGAATCCCTTGAAATTGACTATTAGGGAGTTAGTCAGCACCTGGATCTTTGAATGGCCCTTTACTCTATCTATAAGCTCCCTCAGGTATTTCTGGATATCTGAGCCATCAATGGTGGTTGTAAGCCTTCGGGAAAGCCCCCCCAGCTCTGGTTCCTTTTCAACGAGAACGGATTCGAATCCCTGGTCGGCAAGACTTAGTGCAGCGTTCATGCCTGCCACTCCACCGCCGACAATCAGTGCTCTGCGGCTTATGGATATCTTCTTCTCCCTCAGTGGCGACAACAGCGAAGCCCTTGCCACAGCCATCCTGATCAAATCCTTTGCCTTTTCTGTGGCTCCTTCAG
>QZIK01000075.1 GCA_003599015.1 Desulfobacteraceae bacterium
GAACCTGGGATTCCCGCCCGTAACCTCTCAGGCCCTCTGCTATATTGAAAACAATGTCCCATCTCCTTCCCCGGGCCAGCAAAGGTACCAGGGCCATGATGTTCCCAATACGCTCGGTTTTGTAACCGAGGTCCTCCAGTGCTCGCTCGATGGCCTCTACAGTGTCAACACGATCAAATTCAGCGGTTTCTTCCTCGCCCAGCCCCATGGATAGATAGTCATCCCGAAGGTCACAGGTAATACCTACGTTCATGCTCCCCCCTTGAAATGGCTCCGCCCTTTTGCTCAGAGATGACAACTCCAACATCCGGGTAACGAAATGTAAGCCCCTGATAATTTCCCAGGATGAGATCATCTCCCTCCGTCCCCAGGATGCTCTCAGGTATTAGTGGTATCTTGCCGCCACCCCCGGGGGCATCTATTACATAAGTAGGAACGGCGTATCCTGTGGTGTGTCCCCTCAGTCCACTGATTATTTCAAGACCCTTTGACACGGGGGTCCTGAAATGAGATGAGCCTAATATCGGATCACACTGATAGAGATAGTAAGGCTTAACCCTTATCCTAAGGAGTCCGTGGACAAGCCTTTTCATGGTTTCCACCTGGTCATTTATACCAGCCAGCAGAACCGTCTGGCTCCCTAGAGGGATGCCGGCATCTGCAAGCCGCTCGCATGCCTGTGACGTCTCGAGGGTTATCTCCTCCGGATGGGTAAAATGGATACTCATCCAGAGGGGGTGATAGCGTCTTAGCATCCTCACGAGCCCCGGAGTAATACGCTGAGGAAGAACCACCGGTGCCTTTGTGCCTATTCGAAGAAACTCCACATGACGGATCTTTCTCAATCTCGACAAAAGCCATTCCAGTTTCTCATTGGAAAGGGTCAAAGGATCCCCTCCCGAAAGCAGAACGTCTCTCACCTTTGTGTTGGACTCAATGTAGGCTATCGCCTTCTCCCACTGTGTGGGATTAATCTGAGAGCTTCTTCCGTCTCCAACCATCCTGGAACGGGTACAATATCTGCAGTAGCTGGAGCAATAATCTGTAACAAGAAAAAGAACCCTGTCCGGATACCTGTGGACAAGCCCAGGCACAGGGCTGTCATGTTCCTCTTCAAGAGGATCAGAGGACTCTCCCTGAGAAGCATTGAACTCCGCACACACAGGTATAACGGCTCGCCTGAGCGGGTGAAGCGGATTTGTCCTGTCCAGAAGGCTGGCGTAATAGGGGGTTACAGCAACAGGGAGCTGTTTCCCGAAATTTGCAATTGCATCTTCCTCGTCCCTGGATAGTTGAAGTATGATTGCAGTGGCCCTGCTGCTGCAGATACGGTGCCGCAACTGCCATTGCCAGTCATTCCAGTTGGCAAGGGAAGCCTCAGGAAAAAAACGCTTTCTAAAGGCCGTACTCCTGGGACTTACACGGAAGGCAGGTTGATTATCCACCTTCCTTATTGGTATTACATTTCTTTTTTTTAAGAGACAGGGAACCTGCTGTGGACAGCCGGAACCAGCGGCCGATTCATCCTTTGACCATGAGATGCTACTACTGGGGGGCTTGCTTTCGTCTGAGGCCAGTATCTCCTTTTCCATTGTCTGCTTTGTTCCTCCTTATGTATTTTATTAACTTATCCAACAGAATTTAAAATAATTATTTCCACTTTAAAACCCAACGCGGAACCTATGGGACGCATTACCTTTTGTTATTCCTTTTCGCGGAAAAACTTTTTTTAAAATAATTTCATCTATCTCTCAGCCAATACTCATCAACGGTTACCATCTTTTTATCTTCCGTTTGGCTGACAAAACCGCTCAGTTCAACATGCCTTCGCATTAAAGAGTATAGCTCATCACCCTTACTGTCAGGGTTGATAATGTATTCTTCCTCCCCGGTGGTAGAAATGGCTATGCGTACAGGCCTGCCCTTACCATCCCACTCAACGGGCACTATGATACCCGTGAGCCTTTTAGAGATGCCTTTTTTCTTCCCAGGCCTCGGCATATCGCCTCACGCCTCCTTTCTTACCATCGTCGTACAGGGACATGTTGTCTTTTCTCAGCATTCCGTATGCCAATTACTTAACATATTATTTTTATTAAGTTTATTGATAGAAACCATAAATGATATAGGAACCTGGAGTTCCTATATCCCAGACTAACGCCGGCAAAAGGCTCAAATTGAAGCCACATTTTGACATAACTATTTGACATATATAGTTTTTTTGTAAAAAGGAATTCTAAGTTCCTATTAGGTTCAAAACAGGAATTATTTGTTCCGCATGCTACGACCCCAATCATTGATTGACACTGGTAAAGATATTTTGTTTCTTTAGAGTATGAGATTCCTGGCTGATCTGCACATACATTCGCGTTACTCAAGGGCAACCGCTAGAGATCTAACCCCTGAAAATCTATCCCTTTGGGCAAAGAAAAAGGGTCTAGCGGTCATTGGTACTGGAGATTTTACCCATCCGGGGTGGGTCTCGGAACTTAAGGAAAAGCTGGTTGAAAAAGAAGTCGGCATATACCAACTTACCCCTTCATTTGAGGCTGCTTTTAAAAATCTTATTCCCCACGCATCTGAGAAGCCTACAAGGTTCATTCTGACTGGAGAGATAAGCTGTATATATAAAAAAGATGGCAGGACAAGAAAAATTCATCACCTGCTTCTTATGCCCTCCTTTGAGTCCCTGGATAGATTTAACCGCAGCCTGACCCGCATCGGAAACCTCGCATCTGACGGACGGCCGATTCTTGGTCTTGATTCACGAGATCTTCTTGAACTTGCCCTTGAAGCAGAAGAGTCTTCTTTGCTTATTCCCGCGCACATATGGACCCCATGGTTTTCCCTCTTCGGTTCCAAATCCGGCTTCGAAACCCTGGAGGAATGCTTTGGTGATTTGACGAGCCATGTCAAAGCCCTTGAAACCGGTCTGTCATCAGATCCGCCCATGAATCGCTTGCTTTCATGTCTTGATCATCTCAACCTTATATCCAATTCCGATGCCCACTCGACATCGAAACTAGGAAGAGAGGCCAATATTTTTGATACGGAAATCAGCTACAGTGCAATAACCAGAGCCATAAAAACAGGAGAAGGTCTTGAGGGAACCGTTGAATTCTTTCCAGAGGAGGGGAAATACCACCTGGATGGCCACCGAAAATGCAATGTTAAATACGAGCCCTTTCAGACCGAAGCTGCGGGCGAAAAATGCCCGGTTTGCGGACGTCCCCTGACTGTTGGTGTCCTTAACCGTGTAGGAAAACTCTCAGACCGCCACCGCCCCGTGATGACAAGGGATTTCTTCTCCGTTATCCCTTTGGCAGAAATCCTTTCGGAGATCATGCAGTGCGGGGCAACTTCAAGGAAGGTAACCGAAGAATATGAAAGGGTTATCACCTTGCTTGGACCTGAGTTGGATGTACTTTTGTTTGCTCCCACCGAACAGATTAAGGAAACAGGAGGGCCCTTGCTGGCGGAAGCCCTATCAAGAATGAGGAGAAATGAGGTTCTAAAAAATGAAGGCTACGATGGAGAATACGGCACCATAAGGCTTTTTGGAAAAAACGAACTCCAGACTATTAAAGGTCAAGAAGCACTTTTCTCGCCTGCTCCAACATCATCCAAGCAACTGAGAAAAACTAATATGGATAGAGCGCCACGGGCCCTGGAATGGAAAGCCCCGCAGGTCCCCCGGGAGCCACCTCAAAAGGATCCTATTCTAAGCCCTCTTAACCCCGAGCAGATGGAAGCAGTTACATACAACTCAGGCCACATACTTGTAACGGCAGGTCCTGGAACAGGAAAAACCCTTACCCTTACCCACCGCATAGCATTTCTTATCCGAAGCGGCATGGCAAAGCCAAGCGAGATCATTGCCCTTACCTTCACTCGAAAGGCTGCAAAGGAGATGCAGGAGAGGGTAGCCTCTCTCCTTGCCTCATGTGGATTAAATTCAGTCAGAACTTCCACACCATCAATAGGCACATTTCATTCATTCTGTCTTGATCTCATTAAAAGGAATGAACAAGAAGGTCTTGCAACTCATAGAGCAAGCAGCTATCAGGAGGAGGTCGCATCCGTTTTGACATTGTGTCCTGAATGGGAGATCCAACGGATAGCTCGTGAGAGCCTTTCTGCATGCGGGCAAGGGGCCCGATCCGTCCATGCATTTTTCAGAGCCATAGCGGACCTCAAGAGGGCAGATGTCCTTGCAAGTCCTGCAAAATCAACAAGCCATCAGTTCCTAGCTCCATTTCGGGCTTATCAACAGGCCCTCTCAGAGCTCCAGATGCGTGACTACGACGATCTGGAGGTGGATGCCTTGAGACTTTTATCATACGGGAGAAAAATTTCTGAAAGTCAAAATGAATATCCCCGCTGGATTCTGGTGGATGAATACCAGGATTCAAATAAGACGCAGGCCGAGCTGATTCGAAGACTCTCGGAGAATTATTCCGCCAGTGTATTCGCTATAGGGGATCCTGACCAGGCCATATACGGATTCAGGGGTGCCGACCCGGATAATTTCGCTTTTTTCTCCGATTATTTTCCAAAGGCAAAGCTCGTAACACTAAAGAGAAATTATCGCTCCACCAAAACTATCATTGAGACTGCAGAATCCGTGCTCGGCAAGCGGAATTGCCTCTTCAGCGAGTCTAAAGAAGACGGTCCAATATTCCTTGCCGGCTGCAACAGCGACTCAGCCGAGGCTGAAATGGTGGCAGAAGAAATTGAGAGACTAATTGGTGGCATATCTCATTTTTCACTTGACAGCGGAAGGGTTTCGGTATCCGAAGATACTTCTTCTTATGGCTTTGGAGACATCGCGGTTCTTTTCAGGCTAAACGCAATGGGTGATGCTCTGGGGGAGGCACTCGAGAAGGCTTCTATTCCCTTTGCGCGATCCGGTGAAAAGCCCCTGGTCAGCCGCTATCCGGTGAACCTGCTATGGGCCTATATGCTCAGAGTGCAATATCCGGAAAATCCATCCTACCGTAAGGTCTATGAGGAAACCTGCTCAAGGGAGGGAATATCCGAGGTGCACTTGGTTCCTGGTTTCATGCCTTCGTCGGGTCTGGACAGCATAATAGATGAGGCGGTGTCTCTTCACGGACTGGAGCCGACGGAAAAAAACTCTAAAGAAGCACTGAGCCTCCTAAAGGATTACGCAAAGGATTCAGGAGGAAACATGAAGGGATTGCTCGATGCATTATCCCTTGAAAGAGGGTTGGACCATGGGTTACTTAAGGTCGACAGAGTCTCTCTTATGTCAATACACTCTGCAAAGGGACTGGAGTGGCCGGTGGTTTTCATAGTAGGATGCGAAGAAGGTCTTATTCCATGCACTGTTTTCCAGGAAATAAATGAAGAAGAAGAAAGGCGTCTCCTTTATGTAGGCATTACGAGGGCCCGCACCAGGGTAGTACTGTCATGGTCAAGGTATCGCAAAATCGCAGGGCTAAAGACGGGGAACGGGCCTTCTCCATTTCTTTCAGCAATCCCTTCCCGCCTTTGCGAGCGATTGAAAACAAGAAAGGCTCTTCCTAAACCCAGAAAGCCGGTCCAGATGGGGTTGTTTTCATGAGAGCCTTCCGGCTCTTTCCTTTTCAATGTTTGAAAGCCCTTTGCCCTGTAAAAACCATGCTGACCTTGGGGCTTGCCTCATTGCAGGCCTCAATGACCTCAAAGTCCCTCATGGAACCTCCTGGCTGAACAATGGCTGTTATTCCCTGGCAGATTGCCACGTCCACCCCGTCTCTAAAAGGGAAAAAGGCATCCGATACCATTACAGAGCCTATCAGACCTCCTTTGGCATCCCGGGTTTCAAGGTCTATCTGCTCAAGCAATAAACGATCCTTTTGTCCCTTCTTTACTGCAAGTTCAAGGTCCTTGTAAGGGACCCCAAACCGCCTGAAACAAAGAGCATCGGCATACTTGGTATAGGCCTTGTAAACGGCAATCTCTGCCACCCCGACCCTGTCCTGCTCGCCGGTGCCAATTCCAACGGTGACCCCATCCTTGACATAAAGCACCGAGTTGGAGGTAACCCCCTGCTCCACCTGCCATCCGAAAAGCAGGTCTTCATATTCCTTTTCCGTAGGCTGCCTCTCAATGGAGTAAGTTTTTCCTTCGTGAAAGGCCGTAGCCGGCAGAAAATCCCTTGCTGTTCTAATACGGTTTAATGGAGACTGCTGGATAATGATACCGCCATCCATAAGACTTTTTATATCAACAAATCTTAAAGATGCATACTCTGAAAGCCTTTCCATCCTGGATATCCGCAGTATCCTAAGGTTGGACCTTTTTGCCAATATGGCTACAGCCCCTTCCTCATATTCCGGAGCAGCGACAACCTCCAGGTAGTTTTCCGCCACCATATCTGCCGTAGTCCTATCCAGGGAACGATTGAAAACAGCGCAACCCCCAAATGCTGCTATCCGATCCGCCATATTTGCCTTCTCATAGGCAACAAATATGTTTTCAGCCCAGGACACCCCGCACGGATTGTTATGTTTAACGATTACTACGGCCGGTTTTTCAGTCAAATACTTCAATATGTTAAGTGCGCTGTCCACGTCGGTTAAGTTTGTTTTCCCAGGATGCTTGCCGCTCCGGATCATATCTTCTTCGGAGATCGAAGAGACAAGCCCTCTGCCTGGCTCAATGAAGCTGCACTCACCAAGAATAAGATTCCCGTTCACCAGTTCGTAAAGGGCAGCCTCCTGCCCGGGGTTTTCGCCGTAGCGAAGACCCTTTTCAATAAGTTCACCTGACTTTTCATCAGGTATCTTCCATGTCTTCTTGCGGTAACAGAGAACCTTTTCTCCGTAGGAAATATTAATTTCAATAGGAAAATGATCATCCATAACGGTTCTGTATATGCTCCTAAGGCCTTCCCCCATACCATCCTCCCTCTTGGCCATTATGCCCTAAGCCTTGTGTTTTTCAACATAGGCATATGCGCTGTGGTTATGAATTGACTCGAAATTTTCAGATTCAACCGAAAACCATGTTATATTTGAGTCCATGTCCAGTTTCAAAGCAATCTCCCGAACTATGTCTTCAACAAACATTGGATTTCTATAGGCCTTTTCTGTTACATATTTTTCGTCCTCCCGCTTGAGCACAGAATACACCTCACTGGAGGCTGACTCTTCAGCAAGCTTGATAAGATCTTCCAGCCATACGAACTTCTTGAATCTCACCCGGATCCGAACTTCACCCCTCTGATTGTGAGCCCCGTAATCGCTTATTTCCTTGGAACAGGGACAAAGGGTAGAGATGGGCACGTTAATCATTATCACCAGGTCAGGTTTTTCCGCAAGGGATCCCCTAAAGGTACAGAGATATTCCATTAGGCCTTCCGCACCTGTTACGGGAGCGGCCTTCTTGATGAAATAGGGAAATCTGATCTCCATATGAGCGCTCTGGGCGTTGAGCCTTTCCTTCATCTCCCTTAGGATCACAGTGAAATTCTGCAAAGAGATCCTGCGACTGTGCTCGTTGAGTATCTCTACAAAACGGCTCATGTGAGTGCCTTTATAATAGCGGGGAAGATTAACGTACATATTTATCCTGGCCACGGTCTGCTGTTCGCCCATATCCTTATCCAGGACCGTTATGGGATAGCTGATTCCCTTAACCCCTACCTGGTCTATATCAATGTTCCTGTGATCCCTGTGGTTTTGTATATCCTCCATCTCACCTCAATCCTTCTAAGTTGTCTGTCCAGTCACTATCTCACAGGAAAGGGGTTGTCAAGGCGTCAATCAGCGCCAGGAAATTTCGCCGGCAAATGTTATTATCCTAATCCTAGCCGGAAAACCCTCTTGATTTTCATTCAATTCGAATTTATTATTTTCAATCTTTTTCGGGGCGTGGCGCAGACTGGTAGCGCACCTGCTTTGGGAGCAGGGTGTCGGAGGTTCAAATCCTCTCGCCCCGACCATGTCCTCTTCCTTAGCTTGAATCTGGAAAGCTGTGTTTGACTTATTTTCACCTTCGCTTGTCTGTTATAAATATAAAGAAGATGATTAAATAACAGGAAGCTCCTGCCAATAACGCCTCATTAAAACCTTTACTTATTGCGATTACGAGCGTCAGAGCAGATCCCAACACAGACCCGGCACCGTTGATCCCCCACATCCAGGGGATATTGTTTGACATGCCTTTATCCTTCAGGATCCTTATTCCCATTGGAAATGGAAATCCCATCAAAAAGCTGAGAGGAAGCAATATGATAATCGAGATCAGAATTCGAATTGGCAGATCAAACCCCAGAAGCTTGTCGAATAGTAGGGGAAGAATAAAAACATAAACCATAGCTATTGACGTGATAAGGAATGAGATCATGCTCAGATTTTTTCCAATCTTATCAAAACAAAGACGGCCGCTCCATAGACTGCCCAGACCCGCCCCTCCCAGGATGGAAAACAACAAGACCGCCAGGCATAGGACTGGATTTCCCAGAAAGAGTCCGAATCGCTGGATCAAAGATATTTCTATGACCATAAAACCTATTCCCAAAAATAAAAATAAAACAGCATGCCTTGTAATGTGCCAGAAGCGCACAGGGTCTGATCTTAGATTGTCAAAGAGGAACGGAACACATATCGCCAGCAGTGAAAAAATAGCGGAAATCCAGAAGACCAGTAGAACCGGCCTTGGAATTCCTATTTCAAATTTATAGAAAAAAGGGCTGTTGTCACTGACCGGCCTGATATCGTAACCTCTTTCGACGAGCATCTTGATGAATGCAGCCGGTCCTATTCGGCCGTTTGCCAGGGCCATCAATACAGGATTAAGCATGCCATCATTACTGATATGGGGAAAGTAAGAGGATTGCTTATCGTATCCCGATCGAACCATGGAAAGATATTCTTTCTGAATTGTCTCGATATCAAATTGGGTCTTCTTTATTACCATGACAGGATATTCCTCTGCCCCCACAAGATAGATCTGCTTCATGGCCGCAACAGGATTGATCCCCTTCTGGTCTAAAGATGCCAGTGATATGGAAAGAAGCCTCAGGATTTCAGCGTCATTGTGTGCCACAACAATCAACCGCCCTTCGTCCGTGAGGTGATCCATGTAATCACTGATTGATTCAACCGTGAACAGAAAGTTTTCCGAAAGCGCATACCCTTCTATGCTTCGACTTGTGTTCGTAACCGGAAGGCTGAACATGATGATGTCATACTTTTCACTTTTGCGCTTGAGAAAACTTCTACCCTCTGCTACAACTACATCAACATTAAAAGCCCCGGCATAAATCCCTCCATTAAAATGCGAATACTTGCGAACCATTTCCACCTGATCGCTGTTGATCTCAACTGCACTAATCCTTCGGACCCCTCCCATCAAAGCAATAAGTACATCTCTTCCTCCTCCTGGCCCAATCAGGAGGGCATTATCTTTCTCTTCTTCTTTAAGATTTAGAAATGGAAAGTACCCGGGGAATTCATCCTTAAGACGATCGACAGTAAATCCTGGTGCATTTACGTTTCCACTGAAACGATACATTGGGGAGCCGGCGGTTCCATCCACATAGATGTCCATCTGGTCGGGGAGATGTGCGTATTCCACCAAATCTGTCCTGCCGAAAGAGCTCCACCTGGTCTCAATGATTCTACCTTTGAAGGTAAAAAGGGCATCATAAATCTCTTTGACATGGTTTTTACCCACTGGAATCTCTAAAAGATTGCCGCAGAACAAATTGATTCCCAAAACAATCGAGAGAGCCGTAAGAACCACGGCAGATAAAATCCATTTCCTGCCTTTACCTGACTCACCGGAAATCAGGATTAGGCAACCTGTGAACGCAAGGATACCAAAAATAAGGTGCACACGCAGACCTCCGAAGAGATCCAACAGTACTATAACGCCCAATGCTCCAACCGCTGCCCCAATCAAATCCATCCCGTATATTCTGTTGCCGAGCGAAGAGAACCTCCGGTAGAGCTCCGCCAGAAGTCCCCCTGCAAAAAGAAAAGGGGCAACCAAAAGGATCCCAAATACAGCGACTTTGACATGAGAATTTCCAATATATTCGACCAGAATGGTCAATGAAACGGAGAGAGGTACGGCCAGTGAATAAAGAAAACCCCAGTATATAAATCTATTCCGATGGATTATTAAAGAGGGTGTAATGAAGTGAACAATAATTCCTCCCATCCCCAAACCCAGCAGCGCCGAAGAAAGAACAACGAACACGTAGTGATACGACAGTAATACGGAGAGAAACCTTGACAGCGCTATCTCGAATCCGATGAGGCTAAAGGAGACAAGAAATACCGCCACCATAAGAAGGCATTTATTCTGTTCGCAGGGAGAAGCGGGTTTCCCATCTTTCTTCCTCATCCTCTGTTCCTCAGGAATGGTCCTTGCTAATTGAAACCGTGCAGCTTGTTTCAAGAAAAGCCTGAGTCGCTGCAAAAAAACTCTATTCCAGCATGCTACCGCTATATAGGGGTTGGATAGATATAATCTTTTTTCCCGGGTGAGGGCTGAAATTCCAAAAGCCTCTTGGCAGCCCAGCGGCAGATAATAAGAGCCGTCTTTTTGGAAAAAGGATTCTAAGGAGTGCTACATGTCGTGTCAAGGACATAGGCAATCTTAAAGACAGAGGATTCCGGGCAAACCTTGAGATTCTGCAACGTTAAGTAAATCAACGCCGAATGGGCAATCTCTTTTGTATTTCCCTCTTGACCTGTCTGAAACAGTGCCATATAAGGAGAGACACGGAAATCAGTAGGTAATCATTAAGTTGACCTGAGGCTGCTTCGGATCTCAGCTGGAAGTCGGTGGTTAAGCCAGCAAAGCGGAGCCTTAAAAGAGGCTGCGTTTTTCCTTTCCACTGCGAAAGACCGTCTCCATGGAAAAAAAGGTTACAGATTTCTTCGTTGCACCAGCCGGAATTCTCACGCCCCGTGAGGCTTATTTATTAATAAATTTAATTTCCTTGATAAAATATATAAGCGACCTGGAAAAGAAGCCCAGATTGATCCTTTCCAAGACTCTCTGCATTTTTCAAAACTCAAATTATTTGTCTTCATTTGTAAGGTTAAATAAAAATCTATCATATAAAAATCAAATAATTTTATTTAAACTAATTATATATCTTTTCTGTCTAATAAAGGTTTAAAAAATCTATAATTATTTATTTAATATCAATAATTATAAAATAAGTATATCTAGCATTATTCAAAGTTGATGGGTCACTAGAAGGGAGGTGGGAAAAGGTAACGGATGGAGGCATCTGGAAAGGCGTTCAAACTCTTTTTTTAGGAGGCAAGAATGATGAAAAGTAGATCTTTGATGTCCATTATGATGTTTGTGCTGGTGGCTGTTATAGCCATAATGAGTTTGGCGGCCCCCATACAGGCTGCAGAAAAATGGAGATACCAGAGCATGTGGGTTCCCTCCATTACCCTGTGGAGGGGTGACAAGTACTTTGGCGACCTCATGAATGTACTGGCTCAAGGTGAACTCGAGATCAAGTACTTCCCTGGGGGTACACTCATTACGAGATCTGATGAAATATTTGATGCAGTAGCAAAGGGAACCCTGGACATGTCAACGGACTGGCCGAGCTACTGGGAGGGCAAAAACACAGCCTTCGGCCTTATCACGTCAACCCCGGTCTGGTTCACTCCCGCTGACTATCTGATCTGGTTCTGGCAGGCAGGCGGTCTGGAATTAGCCCAAGAGCTTTATGCCAAATATGGAATTGTCTGGTTTCCTCATTCGGTCACAGGACCCGAATCAGGCCAGCGATCTAATAAAGCCATAAAGACAGGCGATGATTACAAGGGCGTGAAGATGAGACAATGCGGTCGCGTGCAGGCAAAGATCCTTAAAGACCTTGGAGGTGCAGCAATCTTCATGCCTGGTTCGGAAATTTACCTGGCTCTTTCAAGGGGCACAATTGACGCAGGGGAGTTCTCAGTGCCTGAATGTGATTGGGCCATGGGATTCCAAGAAGTAACAAAGTTCTGGGTTCTTCCGGGATGGCATCAGCCAGGTCCGGTATCCGGAATTATGGTGAGCAAGAAATCCTGGGACAAACTGTCCGACAGGGTAAAATTTATTTTCAAAGAAGCTGCCATGAGTACGATGTTGTGGAGCTGGACCTACTTTGAATACAGCGCCGGCGAATATACGAAAAAGTTCAAAGAAAAAGGCACCGTGTTGACCCATCTGGAAAAAGCTACCCTCGACAAAATACATGAATACGCTTATAAATACTTACTTGAAGATGCCGAAGCAAACCCTGACCATGCAAAAATAGCTTTTTCACAGGCTAAATTTTTTAAAGATATTGACGAATGGCGCACCATACAGCAGCCCTTTACTTGGGGCCGCACCCCTCCAAAGATTGACGACCTTTACTCCAAGCTGGAGGCTATCGCCAAAAAGCACAATGTCTACGATTCGGTCATAGCCCTTGAAAGATCAGTTAGACAAAGAATGGAAAAGCAGGAGTTCTGGAAACCGGGGACACCTTACGTCGAAAATCCCGTTACACCTAAATAACTCAAGCCTTGATCAAACCCGGAAGGCATAACCGCCTTCCGGGAATCTCATGGAGTGGAGGTAAGAGTGGAAAAAATAAGGAAACTTATAGCCGGAATCGACAGTCTATCCGAGTGGTGCGGAAAGATCTCCAGCTGGTTCATTGTAGCCATCATCGGCCTGTCCCTCTTTGAGGTATTTACAAGAAGAATCCTTGGCAAGCCAACTATATGGACACATGAAACCTTGAGCTATTTTTTCTGTGCCTCGATATTGCTTACAATGGCATACACCCTGCGACACAGGCAACACGTCTCTGTAGATATTGTTTATGCTAGGCTTAAGCCGAGGACAAAAGCGGCACTTGATGCAATAACTTTCATTGTTTTTATGGGTTTCTTTTCCTTTATTTTCTTATGGAAAGGAATCATATTTGCTGCTACCTCCTGGGCCATGTGGGAGAGGACTCCAAGCGCATTCAACTTTTATGTTTTTCCGGCAAAGACTCTACTTCCAATGGGTGCATTTCTTCTGTTAATGCAAGGATTGTCGGACTTTATCAAAAACATCATCTTTCTAGTCAAGGGAGAACAGTTATGATTGAGATGTCTCCTGAGATTGTCACTGTCCTTATGTTTGCCGGAGTCCTGACAGGGCTGGCACTGGGGCATCCAGTAGCCTTTATCCTGGCTGGACTGGCAACTATTTTTGCTCTAATCGGTTGGGGCACAGACGGCTGGTATATGTTCCTGGGAAGAACCTTTGATTCAACAACCAACAATATCCTTATCGCCATTCCTAATTTTGTTCTCATGGCGACATTGCTTGGAAAGTCCGGTATCGCCGACAGATTGTTCAGATCCATAATGTACCTCCTTGGCCCATTAAATGGAGCCATTGCTCTGGCAGTCATCGTATGGTGTGCTATTGAGGCGGCCTGTACGGGAGTCATAGGAGCAAGCGTGGTCAGCATGAGTATTTTGGCTATTCCTGTTCTGCTGAAACATGGCTATGATAAATATCTGTCCTGCGGATCCATTGCCGCCGGAGGGACTTTGAGTATTCTTATACCGCCTAGTATTATGCTGGTAATGATGGCAGACCAGGGGGGCGTATCTGTAGGCAAGCTCTTTGCTGGCGCCTTTGGACCTGGCGTTTTGCTGTCTGTCCTTTTTTTCCTTTATATTATAGTTCTTACAATAATTCATCCAGAAAAGGGCCCTGCGCTTCCCCTTGAGGAAAGGAGGGCCCTGTCTGTATGGGAAAAGGCCAGGTACATTCTGTTAAATATGGTCCCAACGGCTATACTTATCATCGGGGTACTTGGCTCCATATGGACAGGAGTTGCAACGGCTACAGAGGCATCTGGCATGGGAGCTTTTTTGGCCCTTATCTTGATGATTGTCTATGGGGAATTCAGCTGGAAGGCATTTGCAGAGTGTGTCTGGTCGGCAGCAAGAACCAACTGCATGGTCATGACGATAATTGTGGGGGCAACTGTCTTTACGGGAGTGTTCCTTGGATTGGGATGCGGTCAGGTAGTAACCGATATCATAAGAGCATTCGGAGTGCTGGGCAAATGGGGAATGCTGGGCATAATGATGTTCATCGTCTTCGTCCTTGGTTTTATGATTGACTGGATCGCGATTATTTACATTACTTTTCCAATCTTTCTGCCGATTGCCAAAGAACTGGGGTTTGACATGACCTGGTTCATCGTTTTGCTAGCAGTAAACCTCCAGACTTCATTTCTAACCCCTCCCTTCGGCTATGCTTTATTCTATCTGCAGGCCACTGTTCCACCTGAAATCGTGCTCAAGGACATTTATAAGTCAATAATTCCCTTTATTATTATACAATTGATAGGGATGGCTTGCTGTCTTTTGTTTCCTGCACTGGTGACGTATCTGCCAAGTGTAATCATCAGGTAGGCTATAGAGATGATTTTACAATTTGCTTTGCTTAAAATTTGACGGCATGATTGATTTACTGATAAATATTTTGAAAGTGCCCGGGTACCGGATATTCAGTTTAAAACTCCACCCAGAGCACAGAGGCAGAGACTGCCTCATTAAATCGGAGGTGCAGACAAAATGAAAGAGTCTAAAATATGGTTCATGGATGCCAGGGCCAAACGTTTCCTGGAATCAACAGCCATAAAAGGCCGTCAGATTCTTGAGCATTCAGGCTGGCTGGACAATCTCTCTGCGGGAGATATAGTTGCTGTAAAAACCCACATGGGAGAGGCGTACAATGTTGGATATCTTAGGCCGATTATTGTGCGCACACTTGTTGAGGCTCTTAAGGATCGGGGATGCAGGCCCTTTGTAACGGACACCACAACTATGCCATATCATCCCTGGATAAGCAGAACCCTTGCCATTGACCATCTGGAGACGGCAAACAAAAACGGATTCAACCATGGGACCATGGACTGCCCTGTAGTCATAGCGGACGGCTGGCTGGGTACCGACGACGTGATAGTAGATCTCCAGGGCAGGGGAAGCTATCTCAACAAACAGTTCGTGGCAAGAGCCATTGCTGATGCTGATGCAGTGCTGTCGGTAGCTCACTTCAAGGGACATCCTGCCGGAGGATATGGAGCTGCAATAAAAAACATCGGCGTGGGGTGCGCAAGCAAGAGAGGAAAAATGAACCTCCACGGAGCCCTGGCAGGTGATAAGCCCGTCATTGATACATCCCTCTGCCCCGGAAAGGATTGCCAATGGTGGCAGGTCTGCCAGGACTGCTGTCCGGAGGGAGCCATAAAGGTCCTGGAACGCGGCATTGAGATAGATCAGGAATCGTGTGTTTACTGTTTTGCCTGTGCAAATCTCTGTGTGAATATGGCAGGGGTTAAGGGAATACAGCGCTTTGATCATCTGCCTGCCCTCGGAAGAAGAATCGCCGATTCCGCTCTGGCTGTGACCATGACCAAGGATCCGGGCAGGATGTTTTTCATGAACTACGCCATGGATATTACCCCCTGCTGCGACTGTTACGGATGGACAGACACCCCTTTTGTCAACGGCTTGGGAATCCTGGCCTCATACGACCCCGTAGCCGTGGACAAGGCGTGCATAGACATGATGAATAAGGCACCAGGACTGATCAACTCCGAGGCAGAGGAATACGGAGCCCTTGACCCTGGCGCAAAAAAGCTCAACATAATCAAAGGAAAAGACATAGAGGCACAGGTCTACGGTGGAGTAGAAAACGGTCTGGGCGTAACAGACTACACAATCGAGGAGGTACCCCTTGATCGAAGTCAGGCTACAATTGCAAGGTATTATCCGTATGTAAGGGCAAGAAAGCTAAAACCCATGTATGCCAGGAGCCATCCCCTTGCGGGAATCGACACTGCATCCTTCGGCAGGCCTACGGAAGGGGTAACCACGCCGCGCCATCCAAAAAAGTAGGCCTTTTCACCGATAAAAGCCCCCCGCCCGGGGGGCCTTTAGATTTACCGCTTCCTTTCATCCTTGCAGCCTGCTTTTCATCCTTACCACACATTCAACATGGTGTGTGTGAGGAAACATATCAACCGGCTGTATCTCACATATCTCATAGCTTGAGGAAAGAAGGGCCAGGTCCCTTCCCATGGTGGCCGGGTTGCATGAAACATAGACCATGCGTCCCGGTTGAAGGGCAGCAATGGCAACGGCCACATCCTTGTGCATCCCTGAACGCGGCGGATCTATTATCACTACAGAGGGTTTTGACTTAATGCCCTCCAGGAGCGACTTAATGTCCCCGCAAACAAATCGGCAGTTATGAACTCGGTTTGTTTCACAGTTGATTCTGGCATCAAGAACCGCCTTATCGTTGATTTCCATTCCTGTAATACCGGCTGCGCCGTCTGACAGGTATATCGGGATTGTTCCAGTGCCGCTGTAAAGATCAAGCACATACTCAGATCCGGTAAGACCGGCAAAGTTTGCCACCGTATCATACAGTATCTTTGCGGCTCCCGTGTTTGTCTGAAAAAAGGATGAAGCCGATACCCTGAAGGTCCACTGTCCTATCTTATCAACAAGGTAGCCCTCTCCTGAAAGCACTCTTTCCCGCTCGCCTACCGCTATTGCAGCCTTACGGCTGTTGATGGTGTGAACAAACGTTGAGATGGATGGAAACTCTCTGCCTAAATCCTCTGCGATTGGATCCAGTGAACCCCACACCTCATCCGAGGTGACGACATTAACCATCCAGTTGTCGAACGTATTTGAATGCCTGAGCGTTAAAAACCGCCAAAACCCCTTATGACTCTTGAGTCCATAGACCGGGATGCCGGTGCGGGCCACAAGTGCCTTTATTTTTTGTAGAATTGAACTTCCTTGTTTTGGTAGAAGGATGCACTCTTCAATGTCAATTACCTTGCTGAAGGTCCCCGGCACATGCAGTCCAAGGGCAAATCCCTCACCGTCTCTCTGGTCGCCTCTTTGAAATGAAGGCAACCATTTCCGATCCGAAAAAGAGAACTCCATCTTGTTTCGATAATGAAATTCACGGGGGGATGGTATCACATCCTTGACAGGTATCCCCTTGATACCGGCTACCCTTTCCATGCACTCCTCTACAATGGTCTTTTTGAAAGCAAGCTGAGCCCCATAGTCAATGTGCTGCCACTGACAGCCCCCACATCCGGGCAAATGAATGCATGGCGTCTTTATTCGAAACGGTGAGGGAGAGAGAACTTCCAGAATTCTTGCTTCCGCATACTCCTTCTTCTTTCTTGTAACAGCGACCCTCAGCCGATCTCCTGCAATCCCTCCAGGCACAAAAACAACCATGCCATCGCATCTTGCAAGCCCACTTCCTCCGTTAGACATTCTCTCAACTGACAGATCCATTATTTCTCCCCGGCCCATTGACATACTTACACCTTATCCTCCCAATGCAAGACTGAGTATATAGCATATTTTTAGCAGCTCATCTTAAGGTTTGCTACAATAATATCGGAAGTTATCATCAGGTATCCGTCTAATACCAAGCCTCACAGCTACCCGAAGCAAAAAGCCTTTACGACATAGGGAAGGGATGAAGACACTGTAAAATTAATTTACAGCTGCAATTTTTTTTACACTTCAATGACTCTTTGATATACATTTAATTAGTATAAGGATGCTAATTTGCCAAAATTTAATCATTCGGGCCGGGCATGGATATTGCTAGGAATTAAGAACAAGATGGCTATAACAAAGGCTGGCAATTTCGTTATTGATGGATAAAAAGAACCAGAAATGCAGGTTGGGATTTACTATTGTTGAGATGGCAGTCGCCATGCTCATTATAGTTATAATTGCAGCAACAGTAACCCCGGTCATACTCCGGTGGCTTCCTAACTATAGACTAAGAACGGCGGCAAGGGACTTATTCTCCAACATGCAATTGGCAAAGATGAACGCAGTTAAGTCCAATTCCAACGTGGCAGTGGTCTTCAACCAGCCGATTGGAGGAACAACATTTGATTATGTTGTGTTTGCAGATGCCAATAATAACCTTGAATACGACGCAGGAGAGATAGTCATAGCGAGGACACTTCTGGCAAACTATAGAGGAGTTGAATTTGACACAGCACAGGGTGGAGGCGATGGGCTTACTTTTACAGCCAACGATGACGGCTTGCCGGCAATTGCGTTCAGAGGCAACGGCCTTACCAGAAGCAATGCCGGAGGCTTCGGAGCTGGTACGGCATTTTTTATAAATACAGATGGAAGGACAATCAGCGTTGTGGTTTCAGCCGCAGGCGCAATAAGAATCAATTAACCATCTTTTACAACCTTATCGTTTTATGATTAAGACCTCGTACATAAAAGGTTTTACCCTGATTGAACTCCTTGTGGCCATAGTAATAGCTGGTCTTGTGGCAGGCGCAATGTATGCCTCCTACCGCTCCCAGCAAGATTCCTATGTAGCCCAGCAGGAACTTGCATCCCTGCAACAGAATCTGAGGGCTGCCCTTTTTTATATGGAGCGCGAAATCCGACTGGCGGGATATGACCCCCGTGAAAGCGGCAATTTCGGGATTACTGATATAAGGCTTCGGGATTTAAACGATAATCTTGATGCAAACGGGAATTCCAGCATTGAGTTCACAATAGACCGGCCTCCGGAGGATGGAATCATTGGCCCGGGCGATGAAACCATTTACTACTCCATCTTCGACAACCCTGTTGCAACCCCTGATGGAAATCTTGATCTGGCCCGAAGGGTAGGACCAAGGGTAGGCGGTGGAGGAAGGCAATTGCTGGCACAAAATATCATCGCTCTGGGTCTTGCTTATGCCTTTGACAACGACGGGAACAAGGTTCCTGATGCAACCCCGGCCGGCAATATAATATGGGCAATAGACAGCAACAACGATAACAGTCTTGACCTGAGTCTGGACACCAACGATGACGGCAACATTGACACACAGGATAATCCAGCCGGTGTACCCCTGGTATCCCCTGTGACTGTTGATAAGATCATCGCAGTCCGCATATGGCTCCTTGCAAGGGGAACAACTCAAGATCCATCACATACGGACAACACTACCTATGTGGTCGGACACAGGAGAATAACGCCCAACAACGGATTCAGACACAGGCTTTTTAGTTCCATTGTCAAGTGCAGGAACCTCCTTCTTTAGGAACCTATAAGAAGCGTTATGAAATTTCAAGAGAGGCTGACATGAAAAGACTGGGGCTTTTCCTACATGATCCGGTTGAACCAGAAGGCTTTACCCTGGTTGAGGTGATGCTGGCTGTGGGTATCCTTGCCATAGGAATACTTGCCGTTGCCTCCATGCAGATAGGAGCAACTAACGCAAACTCCTCTGCCTACAGGCTTACGGAGAGGACAGCACTTGCCGAGGCCAGGGTTGAGTTTTTGCTCTCTCTGCCCTATGGCCATCCTGACCTTGCTTCAGGCAACCACGCAGATCCTTTGCCCCCGCCTGGCTATGCTATAGTATGGACCGTTCGGGATAACTTTCCCGTACTTAATTCAAAACTAATTACAGTAACGGCTACCGGCCAGGGCAGGGCGGGAGCGGCAAGGCCGTTAACAATGCGTATAGTCAAATCAAGTATCTAGCAAAAGGATAACACAGGAGGACGTTACCCAAAACAATTATGGGAAAAAAAACCATCAGAAAAAACCAAAACGGATCAGTCCTGGTGCTCGGCATGATGATGCTTGTGTTGTTGTCCCTGCTTGGGATTGCAGTAGTGACTACATCAACCATAGAGGTTCAGATCGCTGCAAATGACCGGCTTTATAAAGAAAACCTCTATGACTCAGAGGCGGCCACCATGGAGGGAGCACAGACACTGCAAAACGCCGACCTTAAAAATGCGCCTCCTGCATGGCTTATGGGTATAGGGGCCATCAATGAAGCCAACGACATGTTCAGTGATGTTTTCTGGAACAATACCGTCCAGTCTGCAAATGTCCCAGAGGCAAGATTGGCAGCAGCTTTCCAGGGATACGCTCCGGGCAGTTCGCTGGATCTGGGAAGATCAAGGGTGCATCTTTACTCGATATATGGCCGCTGTCAGAGAAACAACGGCGCCGCGATTGTAAGGGTAGGCTACAGGAAGGCCTTCTGATCCACTGCTGAACTTTCCGGCCGTTTGACTGGAGGAAGTCATCATGAAAGCAAAATTCATAAATATGCTTATGATTTTATCAGCCCTGGGAATCCTTTTTTATACCAACCAAGATGTCCGGGCTGACGATCATGGAAACGAATGCGCATCGGCTACCCTTGTGGGAAACAACAGCGTTACTTCAGGAAGCATAGAGACAATCGGCGATTTGGATTTTTTTCGCCTTGAACTTGGTTCAGGGGGTTATCTTAATGTATCTTCAACAGGAAATACCGACACCTTTGGAACCCTTTACGGAGCAGAATGCAGCATCGAGATCGCTTCCGATGACGACGGCGGATCAGGCCGCAATTTCCGGATAAGGCAGGATCTCAACGCAGGAACGTACTATGTCTTGGTACGGCACTTTTCCCCCGACCGTACGGGATCATATCAGCTTTCAGTACAGTTTGAACCGGACGACCACGGAAACGACTGTGCCGGAGCTACAGTCGTGACATGCGGAAGTACCACTGCAGGTAATATCTTCCGCCCGGGAGACGTAGATTATTTCAAGATAGTTCTAAACGGCAGCTCTCAGCTCAGGGTCTATACCACCGGAAGCACCAATACTTACGGCAGACTGCTTAATGGGGCCTGCCAGGTTATTGCTGAAGACAACAACAGCGGTAGCGGGACCAATTTCTTGATAGAGAGGGAACTTTCAGCAGGAACCTATTACGTGGCCGCAAGGCATTACAATTCTCAGTCAACGGGAAGCTATAGTTTTGTCGCAGAATGCACTCTATATCACACTATATCAGCCTCAGCCGAACTGGGCGGAAGCATAACCCCTGAAGGCACGGTTGTTGTAAGAGAAGGCGAAAGTCAGAGCTTTACTATATTACCTTTTCCAGGCAACTCTATTCAAGATGTACTTGTTGACGGGGTCTCAGTTGGAGCAGTATCGTCTTACACCTTCAATAATGTCGTTAGCGACCATTCAATCGTAGCTGTATTTTCAATCCCGCCCGGTGCATGTCTGGATATAGCCGACTATCCAATTGATGCAAGAGTTGTTGCAGCGCCTGCCAACATAATGTTCGTGCTGGATGACTCAGGGAGCATGGACTGGGAGGTTATGACAACAGAACTTGATGGTCTTTTCCAGGACCATACCTATATCTTTGATGATCCGGGAGACCACATTTACAAGACGGGTGTCTATTCAAGAATCCTTAGCGGAAGCGACCGCATGCTCTGGAAATCCCAGTGGCAAGGCTACAACCGGATGTATTACAACCCTGCGGTGAGCTATGAGCCATGGCCGACCCTCACTAATGCTGACCCTAACAACCCAAGATCCCATCCGACGGTCGCAGACCCGACCTTCAACCTGAGCGGCACATACCACTCCCTGGACATGGGGATCATAATAGACAACCAGGACAGCAGCTTCTCAATGACAGGTGACTGGAGCTGGGCCACGCACAGCCAGGCTTACAACGAACATTACTACTGGACGCCATACGATGGCCCATATACTGCCGCATGGAAACCAAGCCTTCCTCCCGGTTCCTATCAGGTATATGCAAGGTGGCATGCAAACGAATACAGATCCACTGCTGTCACCTACACCATATCTCATACCGGCGGAACCACGCCTGTTACGGTGAATCAAAGGATCAACGGGGGGCTGTGGAATCTTCTTGGTACTTTCACCATAGATCAGAACACAGGGGGGGTTTCCCTGTCTTTTAACCGAACCGGCGATTATAACCGTGTATGCGCAGATGCAATTAAGTATGTGCCGGCAAGCGGCCCCACAATGAATATCAAAAATGCCCACTACTATGTCTGGTCAGCATCAGAGGGAAGGCCATATCTTGTAATCGTTGACGGAGACATCAGGTATTACCAGGTCAACGACAGGGACGGTGATGACCGTATAGAGGACGGCGAGCTTCTCCCGACTGCATCCCCCCCTGCCGACGTACAAACGACAAGAACCTACACCGAGGAAAGACAGAACATAGCAAACTGGTATTCCTTTTACAGGAGACGTGAACTCACGGCAACCGCCGCGATAGCAAAGACTATAGTGAACCTTCGGGGAGTAAGGGTCGGCATCCGCAGTATAAACGGATACCTGATTCAACCGGTCCTAAGTGTGATGGTCGGAGAGACGGATGAAACACCTGAACTTCTGGCAAGGCTTTATTCATTTGGCATCATACTGAAACAGGCATCCACCCCCCTCAGAATAGGAACAAGAGAGGTAGGCCGATACTTTCACAAAGATGACGGCGATGATGGAGGCGTAGGGCCTTCCCCCATCGCCAGTGCAGAAGAAGGAGGAGAATGTCAGCAAAATTTTGCCGTAATAATTACAGACGGATATTACAACGGAGGTGCTCCGGGCATGCCAAACGTGGACGGAGACAACGGTCCTCCTTACGCTGACCAGTATCCGAATACCCTCGCTGATGTAGCCATGTATTACTATGAAAACGACCTTGCAGCAGGGCTTAACAACCTTGTCCCCGTAAATGAATTCGACAGCGCAACCCACCAGCACATGGTTACATACGCAGTCGCCTTTGGAGTATACGGAAGCCTTAATCCAGCTGATTATGACATGGTTAACGGTCCATTCCCAACGTGGCCCAATCCCGAGAATTCATATCTGCACAAGATAGACGATCTCTGGCATACCGCAGTAAACGGAAGAGGACTTTTTCTAAGCGCGTCAAACCCGACAGAACTAATAGATTCTCTGGTAACAATAATGCAAAATATAGAGGCACGAATAGGGTCAGCCGCATCTGTTTCCATTAACGGAGACGAGCTCTATGAAAAGATCAACGATAATATTCTAATGTTCCAGGGAACATATTACAGTGACGGATGGACAGGAGACGTCAAGGCCTACAGGGTAGACTCTTACACCGGAGCTGTAAATACCTCGACCTATATCTGGTCTGCAGCAGAAAGGTTGGACAGCAAGACCTGGGACAACAGAGTCATTGCATCATACACAGGTACATCCGGCATACCATTCAGGGTGGAGCACCTAACAGCAGAGCAAAAAACAGCACTTGAACCCCAGTGGCAGTCAGACGCTACGCTGCTCAGCAATATTGTCAAATATCTGAGGGGCGATGCCTCCAATGAAAGACAAAATGGAGGCGATCTCAGGACAAGATTCCGAAAGCTTGGAGATATAGTTAACTCAGCTCCTGTATACCACGAAGGCGGTCTCTATGTTGGGAGCAATGACGGTATGCTCCATGCATTTAATCCGGATACCGGCGATGAGATATTCGCCTATGTTCCCAGCTTTTCTTTCGACATCATGGCTGATCTCCCAGATCCTTCATACTCGCACCGTTTCTTTGTTGACCTTACCCCTACTGTAAAGGGAAAGGTCTCTGTGGAAGGCCAGGATATGTCTCTTCTTGTAGGAGGCATGGGAAAGGGAGGAAAGGGTTATTTTGCACTTAATGTGACTGATGTTTCAACGATATCTTCTGAAAGCAACCTTGCAGAAAGGGTGCTTTGGGAATATCCCAGAGCATCAACTCCTCAGGCTGAGAAAGACGGCATGGGTTATTCCTATTCTAGGGTCACCATTGCGGAATCCAACTCCCCCGCATCACCTTGGATCGTCATATTCGGAAACGGATATGAGAGCGTAAGCGGACGTGCAATCCTTTATATCCTTGATGCTGCAACCGGTACGCTTGTAAGGCAGCTAGACACAGGTTACGGTTCGTGTAACGGGCTCTCCACTCCAATCGCAATAGACGTAGACTACGACTTTAAGGTTGACTATGTATTTTGTGGAGATCTTAAAGGAAATATGTGGAAATTTGACCTCAAGGACAGTTCGCCTGCCAATTGGAGGGTATCGTTCTCGGCCGGAGGAAGCCCCAAGCCCCTTTTCAGGGCAGTAGGCCCTGGGGGCAGCATTCAGCCGATAACATCAAAACCCGATGTCATGCTCCACTGCTCCGCGCATGGATATATGGTAATATTCGGGACAGGGATGTATCTCGGAGAAACAAGTTTTTCGAGCACTGCCACTCAAACAATATACGGCGTCTGGGATTACAGCGACAGAACAGACCAGGGGGAATTCCTCGGAACTTTCCAACGGGGAGTCATACCATCGCTTTCCAACCAGCCCGGGACGGTATCACTTCTACAGCAGACTCAGACGGACTACAGGATTATAAACGAGATTGGAATGAGGACAATAAGTGACAACCAGGCAGTTTGGTTGACTGAAAGTGATCTTGATTCAACAGATGATGCCCCCATGCTTCCCAACCCATCCGGGCAGGAAGCCAACAACGCGGGCTGGTATTTTGATCTTCCGCTTACTGGAGAAAGGGTCATAAGCGATGTCCAGATAAGAGACGGAAAGGCAATTATCGTAGCATTCACACCAGCCATCACCCCATGTGGTTCTGGGGGAGAATCTTTTGTGATGGAGATGGATGCATGCAGCGGAGGAAGGCTAACGAAGCCTAACTTTGACATAAATAACGATTTAGTAATTGATTCCGAAGATTTGATAAATATAGGAACAGAGGAAAATCCAACCCTGGTTCCGCCTACGGGTCTGCAAAAACCCGGAAGGCTTCTTCCCCCTGCAATCCTTATAAGAGGAGCGGACGAAATAAAATACTTCAGCTCTTCCAGGGGAGTTATAGAAATGCTGCGTGAAAGGGCGGCTAAAATAGGAATCACTTCATGGTTTGAAATAGCCCAGTAGGGGGATAAAAATGAACAACTCCTGGAAAATTGGATTTAACCGCTGGCTGGTATTTGGATTGATAGCAACGCCCATACTTAACCCTTTGCCATCTCTGGGACAAAGGCAGTACCGTGAAGAAATGGTTCTTCCTTCCCATTATCCGGAAGGTTTTGATGGAGTTGGAAGGGTTGAAAGGGTCGAAGGGGAAGAGATAGTTATTAACGATTGCATGTTCAGGCTTTCGCCGAGATTTACACTTGCAACCAGGGTGAGCCATCACGCTCCAAAAGAGCTTCTCAAGGTTGGTGATCTTGTTGGTTTCAAAAAAAACTCCAGCCGAGAGATAGTATCCATATGGATTCTTGAGTCAGGTTCCGGCCTGCGATGATCGGGAAACCGGAGGTTTGACTCCCTGTTCAGGAAAATGATACACTTCAAGGCATATTTGCCGGGGGATAAAGTCATGCCTCTTAGCTCCGATAACCCACTGTCGCCTGACCAGGTCTGCCAGGTACTCCTGAAGACAGGTATAATCTCTCAACAGCATCACGAAGAGATTGCAAAAAGAAAGGACCAGCTTCAAAGAAAACTTGAGCGTCTGGCCGCAACCGGAAGGACATCTGGCAAGACGACCTCAAAAGGTGGAGGTCCTGTCACAATAGTTGATGTCATAGCAGCCATGAGGATTGCCAGAGCTGACGTGCCCGACAGGATACTCGATGAGGATACCATATTCGAGGCCCTGGCCTCCGCATGGGGAATACCCTTCAAGAAAATTGATCCCATAAAACTGGATCTAAATATTGTTACCGGCCCCATAACAAGGTCTTTCGCAATAAAACACCTCGTAGTTCCACTGGATATCGAAGGTGACAACCTCATTGTTGCCGCTGCCAATCCCTTCAATGTGGAGGTCTTTGAAGACATAGCCAGGGCAAGCCACAAGAAGGTAAGTGCTGTCGTTTCTCCGAAATCTGACATTCTTCGCACCATTGAGGAATTTTTCGGTTTCAAGCGATCAATTGACGCTGCACAAACCCAGTTTTCCTCTCCCATGGTTGACCTGGGAAATCTTGAACAATATGTAAAGGTTAGGTCGGCAGAAGAGCTGCCAGGCAACGACCAGCATATCATAAATGCAGTCAATCATCTCCTCAGTTACGCCTTTGACCAGAGGGCAAGTGACGTTCATCTCGAACCAAAAAGGGATACCACTATAGTAAGGATGAGGATAGATGGGGTACTCCACAAGGTTTATACCCTTCCAAAAGCGGTTCACTCAGCCCTTGTGAGCAGGATAAAGAATCTTTCCCGGCTCAACATGGCGGAAAAGAGGCGACCCCAGGATGGACGGATAAAGACACAAAGAGGGGCCCTTGAGGTCGAGATAAGGGTCTCTACCATCCCGGTTGCCTTCGGGGAAAAGGTGGTCATGCGCATAATGGATCCGGCCCTTCTCTTTCAGGACCTCGATAAACTGGGCTTCACTCCTGCCGATCTTGAACGGTTTGAACAGTGCATAGACATGCCCCACGGCATCATCCTGGTTTGCGGCCCTACCGGAAGCGGCAAATCGACAACACTCTATTCAGCTCTCCGACGGCTGGCAAGCCCGGAGATCAACGTGGTAACAATTGAGGATCCAATTGAGATGGTCCATGCAGATTTTAACCAGATCGCCATCCAGCCTTCCATTGACATCACCTTCGGTTCCATCTTGAGAAACGTACTGAGGCAAGATCCGGATGTAATAATGCTGGGAGAAATGCGGGACAGGGAGACTGCTGAAAATGCCATCCAGGCAGCCCTCACAGGACACCTTGTGCTTTCGACACTCCATACAAACGATGCTGCATCTGCAATTACACGTCTGCTGGATCTAGGTCTACCTGCTTTTCTAATAAGGGCATCGCTTATCGGGGTGGTGGCACAAAGGCTGGTGAGGACCATCTGTCCACATTGCAGAGAGTCTTTCACAATGGCCGGCGGTGAACTTTCAACACTGGGAATCGACCTGGGCAAAGTGCCTGATAAAGTGACGCTTTTCCGTGGAACCGGATGTCCCAGATGCAGGGGGACTGGATATCTAGGAAGGACGGCTGTATTTGAACTCCTCCTTCTAACCGAATCCATCAGAAAGCTTACAACATCAAAGGCGGACGAGGGCGCAATAAGGCTTAAGGCCCGCCAGGAAGGAATGATAAGCCTGAGGGAAAACGCCATCCTGAAACTTAGAGAAGGTGTGACCACATACCAGGAGGTGTTAAGGGTAACATGGGAGAACGTTTAGCTATATGCTTATCCACTTAAGTATAAACAACCTGGCTATAATAGACGATCTCGACCTTCCCTTCAGGCAGGGACTAACTATCATGTCCGGAGAGACAGGCGCAGGAAAATCCATCATAATAAATGCCGTAAATCTGATCCTTGGAGGCCGGGCATCATCAGATCTAATAAGGACAGGCTGTACGGAAGGCAGGGTAGAAGCCCTTTTCAATTTTCCACCGGACCATGCCGTTGGAAAAATCCTTGAAGAAATGGGCGTACCTTTTGAAGGTGAACTACTAATTAAACGAACCATATCCAGGGAGGGCAGAAACCGCGTATTCATGAACGGATCAATGGCTACTCTGCAAATGCTTTCAGCGTTGGGAGGCTGGCTTATAAGCGTATCAGGCCAGCATGAGTATCAGCTTTTGCTCAAACCTGAAAATCATCTTCTCCTTCTGGATGGGTTTGGTGGTCTGACAGAGATTCGCGAACATGTAGCGGGACTTTTCAGAACATACCAGAAACTGTGCCGGGAGGCTGAAGATCTTGAAAAAGAAATTTCAAGGATAAAAAGGGACGGAGACCTTGCCCTGTTCCAGATAGAGGAGATAGAAAAGGCTTCCCCTTTTGCGGGTGAAGACCATGCCCTCAGCGAAGAGAAAAGAAGACTTCAACACGCGGAAGAATTAAAAAGTATCGCAGAAGAGACCTTCCAGATCCTTTACGAAAGTCCTGATTCAGTTTTTTCTGTTTTATACCAGTGCGTAAAAAAGATTGAAAAGGGAGCCTCCATTGACCCTGGCTTTTTGCCGGTCAGCAACGTCCTGACTGATGCCCTTGCAAGACTTGAGGATGCCTCATGCTCAATCAGAGACCTAAAAGAAAGGCTTCGTCATGATCCTGAACGCATGGAGGTAATCCTTGAACGGATGGAACTTTTGGGCATACTAAAACGCAAATATGGGCCAAGTCTCGAAGATGTCCTGGCAAAAAAAGAGACCCTGAGAGCCCTGACAATGAATTGCGAGGCAAAGGAATCCAGCCTGAAAGATCTTTTTGAAAGACGCAGGGATGCTGAAATAAAGCTCCTTGAGGCAGCCCGTCTTCTCTCCGATGAAAGGAAAAGAGCAGCCCTGGAAATGGAAAAGGCGGTGGAAAAAGAACTTGATCAACTCCACCTTAAAGGAACAAGATTCAAAGTGATATTCACAGTTCAAGGTTCAGACACGAATGCTCCCATCCGTCTGCAAGACCTTCGGCAGGATGGGATGGACAGGATTGAATTCCTTATGGCGGCAAATGTTGGAGAAGAGCTCAGACCTCTTTCCAAGATTGCATCCGGGGGAGAATTATCGAGGATCATGCTGGCCCTTAAAACCATCCTTGCAAGAGCCGGCGAAGTAGAGACTGTTATATTCGACGAAGTTGACTCCGGTGTAAGCGGGGCTGCTGCAGAGGTTGTTGGTGAAAAACTGCTGGCCCTTTCAACCTATCACCAGGTCCTTTGCATCACACACCTTCCACAGATTGCAGGCAAGGGTGAATTTCATTATCTTGTAAGAAAAGAGGTCATGGATGGAAGGACTCGAGCATCCGTATCGCTGCTCGAGCCCGAGGAAAGGGTAAGGGAGATAGCAAGGCTTCTTGGGGGACGGGAGATCAGCCAGCGGGCACTAGCTCACGCTGCAGATCTTCTGAGCTAATGTCTGTAATAGACCACCTTCCCTTCTGAAAACGATGCGGCACCCACTGGAACAGCAGTGGCGCGATCAGACATGACAGATACGACCTTTGCAGTACCCAGCCTTTTCCCCATAAGATATACCGGTTTGCCGCTCCCTGCGATTATTTCTTCACCCTCTGTATATACGTCAAAAAGATCGCCATTTCGAATGCCCAAATCCTCTCCTCCCGTTATTTCAATACCCTGTTCGGTTACAGCGAGGATCATTCCGGCCCAAGGCAGAGCATCAATTCTTTTCTTTACCGTGTCGGCCTGCTTTTTTATAAGACGAGGCATGACCTCACTCGCAAGCTGCTCCGTTATCTCATTAATATTATGATCTACTCCCTCTTCAACTTCCAAGAGTAACTCCCCCTGCACCAAACTGCTCTCCACAAGTGTTCTTGTTGTCGTGTCAAAGACATCCGCAAGAAGGGAAATCTGATAGGCCTTTTTGGATCTCCTGAAAGGCCATATACCAGTCTTTTTTGGGCTTATCTCAACAGCATTTATTACGCCTGAAATCACGGTCTGGATTCCCATCTCTCTTGCCTTCTGGACAGCCCCGCTTGAACTTGCTGCACCCCGTGAAAGGTTTTTCATGTTCTCACCCTGCAAAAAAAGGCTTGTAGGCTCAGAAACAACAAGCCGGGTCGAGGCCCTCATAAGAGTTACAAAATCACCGTTTAACTTATCGAGTACCTGTGGGGCAAGTCCTGCTCTATCTGAGAGAGGCAATACCAACACCCTTTTTTTTGGACCCGGTTTGCCGGGTGCTACGGCTTTGATAAGATTTCCGGCCTTGGTGCAACCACCATTAGTAATTAAGGAAAACGCCAAAAACGCGCAGAAAAAAATACTAAATAGCCTTCGTTGCATAGCAAACCTCAGCGTGAGATATAAAAGACATCAAACTCCCCCCTCCATGACTCCTCAATGACCTGGACCCTGTCAACCTTCGCAGCAGGAGGACCATGATTGCACCATTGGATCAATTTCTTTACCTGATCCAAAGGCCCCTCTGCCACGATTTCCACCGTTCCATCAGAACAGTTTCTTACCCAACCCGCTATTCCAAGCGACTGGGCATGTCTTCGGGTTGATTCCCGAAACCAGACCCCCTGGACCACCCCCGCAATAATAAGCCTGACACGAACGTTATTCATACCTATCCTCTAAGGATTTCAATCAGGTCTTCTTCCTTGAGCACCGGTATACCAAGTTTGGCAGCCTTTTCCATCTTTGATCCTGGCGACTTTCCTGTGACAATGAAATCCGTGGACTTGCTGACGGAAGATGCAACCCTTCCGCCTTTCTTCACTATAAGCTCCTCGACCTCATACCTTTTCATGGACTCCAGAGTACCTGTAATTACGAAGGTCTTGCCTGAAACAGGGGACTGGGCCGGAGGCTCCGCAAAACGCACGCCCGCATCAAGAAGTCGTTGAACCATCTCCCTGTTACTGCTGTTGGAAAAATATTCCACGATGCTCCCGGCGATCTCTGTTCCTATTCCTGGAATTGCAGTAAGTTCATCCATCGTTGCATTCTGTATTTTTTGGACATCACTATAGCGTCCGGCCAGAACCTGGGCCACGTGTTCACCCACATGCCTTATTCCCAGGGCATATATAAATTTGGACAGGGTAGTGTACTTGCTTTTTTCAATTGCACCAAGCAGGTTTCCCGCTGATTTCTCCTCGATCTTCTCAAGTGAGATTATATCCTCAAGCCTTAGTGCATAAAGGTCTGCAGGATACTTGACCATACCTCTTTCATAAAGCTGCCCCAGGATCTTTTCTCCAAGTCCTTCAATATTCATGGACCTTCTTGAGACAAAATGCTTTAAGGCCTCCTTCAAACGGCCAGGACATTTCGGATTCGGACACTCGATGATTTTTTCATTCGGGCGCCTGACCGCTTCTGTCCCGCACACAGGGCACATCTTGGGCATTAAAAAAGGTCTTTCCGACCCGTCCCTCACAGAGTGGATTGCCGTTACTACCTCAGGAATCACATCTCCAGCCCTCTGAACCACTACCCTGTCGCCCTCACGTATGTCCTTTCGCATTATCTCCTGCTCATTGTGAAGCGTAGCCCTTCTGACAGTTACCCCGCCAATAGACACAGGCTCCAGATGCGCCACTGGAGTAAGGGCGCCTGTGCGTCCCACTTGTACCCCGATGCGGACTATCCTTGTGGTTTCTTGGTTTGGTTTGAATTTATAAGCAAGGGCCCATCTGGGTGTTCGAGCCTTCTCACCCAAAAGCGTCTGAAAGTCAATCCGGTTGACCTTTATCACAGCTCCGTCTATTTCATAAGGAAAAACATTGCGCTGCCTTTCAATCTCCCTGCTATACTCAATTACCTCCTCTAATTTCCTGCAAAGCTTGATGTGAGGTCTATTTACTCTCAATCCCCATCTTTGGAGCGTAAGCATGAGTTCGTATTGAGTTCCACAGTCAAGATCCTTTGGAGTACCAACCCCATAACAGAACATGGAAAGAGGTCTTTTGGCTGTTACCTTGGAATCAAGCTGGCGAACTGATCCTGCTGCAGCGTTGCGAGGGTTGGCAAAGGCTGTTTCTCCCTTCATCACCCTAGACTTATTGAATAATTCAAACGCTTCCTTTTCCATATATATCTCCCCCCTGACCTCCAGAAGATCAGGAAAAGGACGGCCACCCTTTGACTGATCAAGCCCTAGCGGTACCGATAGAATCGTCTTGACGTTGGCAGTTATGTTTTCTCCAACATAACCGTCTCCCCGAGTGGATCCAGTAACCAGCCTTCCTCCGGCATAGACAAGCTCCACGGCCAGTCCGTCAATCTTTGGCTCAACAGTATATTCAATGGAATCATCATCTGGCAGCTTTAAGGATTTTTTTAAGAGTTTTCTCACCCTTTGATCGAAATCCTTAACCTCTTCATCTGAAAAACAGTTCTCAAGACTGAGCATTGGGTGACGGTGCCTTACCTCGGAAAATGCCTCCTGGGGCTGTGCACCGATTCTTTGAGTGGGTGAATCGAACGTGACAAGGTTAGGATACTGCCTTTCAAGGAAAAGCATCCTTTGAAACAATCTGTCATATTCTGCATCCGAGATCTCCGGGGCATCAAGAGTATAATAACGATAGTTATGGTACTCTATAGCCCTTTTGAGTTCGCTCCATTCCTTGACAATGTCTTCCATAAACACCCCGGAGATCACCTGGTATTATTAAAAGCGCTTGCCCGGCCGGCCAGATCAAGCAGGAGACTGCAAGCCTCCCCTGAGGCGCTTTTAAACTCGGCACTTCCAAATCCCGGTCTCCATCTGAGCTCCGAAAGCTCATCGGAGACAACAAGCAGTCCAGCTAAAGCTACATTACGATAAGCAGCCACAGTAAAAAGGGCAGACATCTCCATCTCCACCCCCAGAACGCCCTGTCGTTGAAAGGCGGAAACCTTGGCTGCGGTCTCCCTGTAAATGGCGTCAGTGGTCCAAACAATACCCTTGTAGAACCTCAAACTTCGACTGCCGGCCTCGTTTTCTATCATCTTAATCATCCTTGGGTCGGGAACGGGATCTTTTGCTCCAATGGGATAATGCCCCGAAGTGCCTTCTTCTGATATCGCCCCTGTTGGAATAACAAGATCACCAATTTTAACTTCCCGTTGCAGCGACCCGCACCAGCCAAGTATCCAGATTCGAGTCCCTCCCCGCGCTATAATCTGCTCCAGCCCCAGAACAGCCTGAGGGGCTCCCAGGAATGGGCCCGCTATGGTCACGGCGCGTTTCAGTGCTGCTCCTTTGCAGCTAAATAAATTGAAAAGACCCCCGGAACTTCCTGGAATCCTTTCAGCTTCGGCCAAAGAGACAAGCCCTCCCAGGTCCACTGAAGTCATTGCCATTAAAACATCGGAGGTAAGCGGCACAGATTTCCTCCCGGCCACAGGGGAGATCAGAACCCTTTCATCGTCCTTTTTACCCATACTAAGGAGACGCTTCTATTTTTTAACGTTAAACCCGCAAACAATTTTTACTTTTCGACAGTGGCTGATATTAGATTCTCCCTCACGCCTTGGCAACATCAAAAACACCTCTGCCGACAATACGCGAAAGCTGGGGGCATATGGGCTGAAAAAGGGTGAAAAGCAAATGGAACATATGGTAATCTTTCAAATTAGGATGATTTCCTCATCGGAAAATCATATTGACATAAGACTTATTTTATAACTATACTGTCCGTTTATGAGTTTGGAATACAGGTACTATGTTTGAGAGTCTGACAGATAAGCTAAACCGTGTTTTTAAGAAACTGACCGGTCGTGGAAAGCTAAGCGAAGCCAATATCCAGGAGGCGCTCAGAGAGGTGCGCCTTGCTCTCCTTGAGGCTGACGTTAATTACAAGGTCGTCAAGGGATTTGTCGAAGAGGTTCGCAAGAGGGCAGTGGGACAGGAGGTTCTGGCCAGCCTGACTCCAGGACAGCAGGTTATAAAGATTGTCAGCCAGGAGTTGGCTCAAATAATGGGCGGCCAGACAGAAGGACTCAGATTTACAGGAAAAGTCCCTCATCCTTTAATGCTCGTGGGGCTTCAGGGTTCCGGCAAGACGACTACTGCTGCCAAGCTTGCTCTCTACCTTCATAAAAAGGGGAGGCACCCATATCTGGTGCCGGCGGATATTTACAGACCTGCGGCCATTGACCAGCTTACCAAGTTAGCTGGGCAGATTAGAATTCCGATCTACCCTTCCCATAAGGACATGCTGCCCGAGGATATTTCGGCTAACGCCATTTCAAAGGCAGGCAGAGAAGGCGCTGATATAGTAATTATTGATACCGCGGGCCGGCTTCATGTTGATGAACCACTGATGAATGAGCTGGTACGAATCAAACAGGCGGTTAATCCTGAGGAAATTCTACTTGTTGCCGATGCAATGACAGGCCAGGACGCCGTTAACGTAGCGAAACATTTTGATGAAAGGCTGGGGCTTACCGGCATAATACTATCCAAGATGGAGGGCGATGCCAGGGGAGGCGCTGCCCTCTCAATCAGATCAGTGACCACAAAGCCTATAAAGTTCATAGGCGTTGGGGAAAAGATTGAGGCGCTTGAGCCTTTTTACCCTGAGAGAATGGCTTCCCAAATACTGGGCATGGGAGATGTACTGTCTCTTATTGAAAAGGCCCAACAGGACTTTGATCAAAAAGAAGCCATCAAGCTACAGGAAAAACTCAGGAAAAGCAAATTCGACCTGGAAGACTTTAAGGCCCAGCTCCAGCAGATAAAAAAGATCGGCTCTCTGGAGGAGATACTTACCATGCTACCTGGAATAGGGCAGCTAAAGGCCCTTAAGCAATTTAAACCCGATGAAAAAGATCTTATAAAAACCGAGGCCATGATCAATTCAATGACCAGGCAAGAACGGCGCAACTACAAAATAATAAACGGCAGCAGGAGGCTCAGAATAGCAAAAGGGAGCGGCACCACCGTCCAAGACGTAAACAGACTGTTGAAAAATTTCTCACAAACCAAGAAGATGATGGAAGAAGTGACAAGGAAAGGATTTAAGAAACTACCTTCGTTTCTGGGGTAACTACAAGGATATCCAAAGGTATTTGCCTTATGATATCAAAACATAACTTTTAGAAAAGAAAGGGGGTGAAGGAAGGAATATGCAAGTAAAAATAAGACTGGCTCGTATGGGATCCAAGAAAAATCCATTCTACAGGGTGGTGGCGGCATCATCGGATGCCCCGAGAGACGGACATTTTCTGGAAATTCTTGGCTACTATGATCCTATGAAGGATCCTGAAGTATTTGAGATCAAGGAAGAACAACTGAGGGATTGGCTGAGTAAAGGAGCGCAACTTACTGAATCTGCCGGCTCTTTACTTAAGAGGCGCGGAGTGCTGGCATCTCACTCGACGGCAAGTTAATGTTGTGTCATGCTGACATGGGACATGGAGGTGGTCGAGATGAAGGAGTTGATCGAGTATATTGCAAAGGCGCTGGTGGACAAGCCTGACGACGTAACCGTCAAGGAAATAGAGGGAGAACAGACCTCTGTTATTGAACTGAAGGTTGCAAAGGAAGATCTTGGAAAGATAATAGGGAAGCAGGGCCGTACAGCCCGTGCTATGAGAACGATTCTGAGTGCGGCTTCCACAAAGATCAAGAAGCGATCACTTCTGGAGATCATTGAGTAATCTTGGGATGGATTTCGCCAAGCGAGTTGATCCTGGTTGGAGAGGTGAAATCTTCCCACGGTCTCAAAGGCCTTCTCTGCATAAAATCCTTTGCCCGGTCTGAGACCTCTTTTGTTGAGGCGGGCAATGTGGTCCTAAGGACGACAGCCGGGGAGATGAAAAAGTTCCATGTGACCTATGCAAGAAATTCCCGAAAGGGATTGATCCTGAAACTTGAAGGTCTTGAGACAAGGGAAATAGCAGACAGATACCAGAGAGCGGAATTATTCATCAGTAAAGGGGATCTCAGGCGGGACGAGGATGAATATTTCTGGTTTGAGCTTATCGGGCTCTCGGTATTTAACGAAAGCGGAAATTACCTGGGCTCGCTATGTCAGGTTATCCCAACAGGTGGGACAGATATATACCTCGTCAGAGACGGAGCAACTGAAATTTTAATACCGGCCACTGAAGAAGTGGTCAAGGAGATTGATCTGGCGGGCAAAAGAATGATTGTAAGCCCATTGGATGGACTTTTGGATCAGGATCAAGATGAGGTTTGACGTCCTCACTATATTTCCGGATATGTTTTCAGCCTATCTCAGGGATGGAATTGCCGGGAGAGCCGTCAAACGGGGCTTGCTGGATGTCAGACTTGTTAATATCAGGGATTTCGCAAGGGGAGCACACAAAACCACTGACGACCGCCCATACGGAGGGGGTGATGGAATGGTTATGAGGCCCGGTCCCATATCGAGGGCGCTGGGCTCAATTGAAAGAAACAGCCGAGGAAGCCTGGTCATCCTTCTTACCCCTCAGGGAGAGACATTTAACCAGTCCATTGCTTGGGATATTTCTTCTTTAGAACAGGTTATCCTTGTGTGCGGGAGATACGAAGGGGTGGATGAGCGAATAAGGCTCCTCTTCGTGGACAGAGAAATATCCATAGGAGACTATGTCTTAAGCGGCGGTGAATTGGCCGCCATGGTGATAATGGACTCAGTATGTCGTCTTATCCCAGGGACACTTGGGGGAGAGAAATCCAGTTTTGAGGATTCATTTCAAGACAGTCTCCTGGAGTATCCCCACTACACAAGACCCAGGGTTTTTGAAGGACTGGAGGTCCCGGAGATTCTTCTCTCCGGGGACCATGCAAGGATAAGGGGATGGAGACGCAAGGAGGCATTGAAGAGGACCTTTGAACGAAGGCCTGATCTTCTTGCAAAGGCAAAACTGGATGATGAAGATCTAAGGATCCTGGAACAAATTCGAAGTCAAACGCCTGCCTGCCCGCCAGAGGCTGAGGCTGACTGTTAAGAAAAACGAAAGCGATCCTGGAGGCATCATCGCATGAGACTTCACGTCGGTCTTGTTCATTATCCGGTTTATAACAAGACCGGTTTGACAATAGCATCAGCGGTAACTGTAACGGATCTCCATGATATTGCCAGGGCTGCAAAGACATACGGGGCCAAACAGTTCCATGTGATAACCCCTCTGGATGATCAGCGAGTAATCGTTACCAGGGTAAAGGAGCACTGGACCAAGGGCTATGGAGCTCAATACAACCGGGACAGAAAAGACGCCATGGAACTGATTACTGTGGCAAAGTCTCTGGATGATGCCATTATGGACATAAAAATAAGGGAAGATGAAAGTCCCACTCTGATGGCCACAGACGCAAGGAGTCAGGACCGCAACCCAGTTTCCTTTGAGGATGCAAGGAGACTTCTTAGGGAAGACAAGGTTGTGTTTCTCCTGTTCGGCACGGCCTGGGGACTTGTGAAGGAATTAATAAGAAGGGCAGATTACTTACTTGAACCTATTTTGGGAAGATCAACCTACAATCATTTATCCGTGAGGAGTGCGGCGGCGATAATCCTGGATAGACTGGCAGGATCGCCTTTTGAGGATTGACAAGGAGGAAATTATGAACGTAGTTGAAATCATTGAAAGAGAACAGATGAGGGGCGACATACCGGACTTCAGCACCGGAGACACCGTCCGCGTCTACGCTCGAATAAGGGAAGGCGAAAAGGAGCGCATCCAGGTCTTTCAGGGTGTGGTGGTCAGGAAGCGAAAAGGTACTGTAGGCGCTACTTTCACAGTGAGAAAGATTTCCTATGGTGTGGGGGTTGAAAGAATTTTTCCTCTCCACAGCCCTCTTATTGACAGGGTGGAAGTAATAACCAAGGGAAGAGTGAGAAGGTCCCGTCTTTATTATCTTAGAAACCTGAGAGGCAAGGCCGCTCGCATCAAGGAGAAA
>QZIK01000115.1 GCA_003599015.1 Desulfobacteraceae bacterium
ATTCCTTTCTCCTTCTCCCCTATTCACCCTGTCCCATAGTAATTCGCATTCCTTAAGCCACTTGTCCGCCTCCCCCTGCAGCGCCTCAATCTCTTTACCTTGCTTGTTAATTAGTTGAAGCCTTAGATCCCTATCCGCATTAACTTCATCAAGCTCTCTTTTAAGTTTTGGAGCGAGATCTTTTAATGTCGTCAATAGAACCAAATCAAAAACAGATGAAAATTGAGAACCTCTTTGTATTATTAGGGACACAGAAGAGTTGGATAATTTGCCGGCTCCGTTAAGTGAAGATTTGTTGACAATTTTGCCTTCGGCCATTGTTTTTTTGAACTGCTTTACCCCAGCGCTCAGCTCAGAATAAAGATCAAGATATTTCTTTGCTTGAATCTCCAGGGTAAAATTCTTTTCAACTCGTTGACGACATCTAGTGCCGATGGCCTTGAGGGTACTTGGATCAGACAGCAAGGTTATTATTGCACGGGCCATCTCCCTAGTATCTTTTTCCGCCACAATCCGCCCTTCAACGCCGTCTTGTACCATATCCGGAATCCCGCCAACATTGAATCCGACTACAGGGGTCCCGCAGCTCATGGCTTCCAGAACAGTATTAGGCAGATTATCTTCAAGGGATGACTGTATAAATATGTCAGCAGCGTTGTAAGCATCTCTGACCTTCTGGTCTGACCTGAGATATCCGAGTGATATAACAGGCACCTTGACTGATTCGATGTGGTCGTCGGGCTGGCCAAAGCAAAGAATCCGCACCTTGTCTTGCCGTACCATTTTCTCAAACCAGGGATCAGCAAGGCAGCATTCGATTGCTTCGGTCATCTCACTGAATCCCTTACGTTTCTCAGACCCGTACTCTGCACCGAATAGAATTGTCATCGTATCGGGCTTAAGTCCAAGCATTTTTTTCGCACTCATTCTGGAAATAGGACGGAATATTTCTATTTCCACTCCGTTGGGTATGACATCAAGCCTCCTGCCGCCAAACAAAGTGCTCTTTTTGACGCATTCCCCGAGCCATCTGCTTGGGGACACTATTGAAAGTGATGCTTCAGAAATAAGGTCTTGCTTATCACGAAGAACGCCTGCCGGAAGACCGAATATATCTTCAGCAAGCTGAGGGCATTCAGAGCAGTCGCTCATGTACTTTTTGCATCCTGCGCTGTAATGGCAGCCGCCAGTAAAGGCCCACTGATCATGAAGTGTCCATACTACCGGCATCCCTAACTCAAGCAACGCTTTGATAGTAATTGGAGATTGATAATAAGCAATCCAGTGGAGATTCAGTACATCCGCCTCTTTTATTTGAGGTAAATTGGAAAGATCATAGCCTGGATAAGGAATTGAAAATATGGTATTACTTAACTTAGTTCTATTTAAATTGATATATCTTTCCTGTACTGAAGCATAACAAAAAAGTTCTCTCTCATTGTCCTGAGTGGCGTCAAGAGGAACTACTCTTGTTACATCCGGATCAGTTGACTGTTTTTTCCTTACAATCATTTGTGATTGACTACCTTGGCACTTCAATCCGGTATGCAGCCTGAAGGCAGCCCTGGCTGCTCCTCCCAGGATGTCATAGGTGGAGATGTGGACTATCTTCATGGGGACCAGCTACCCTCCGCTTTATAAAGACCGGAATTTTCGCCTTCGAGAAACCGGCGGTAAAGCGCATCGTATCTTTCAATCATTGCCTCAACCCTGAAAAGACTGTTGAATCTTTCCCTCAGCAAGGCACCGATTGCATGCCTGAGGTCGGTGTCTTCAAGGAGTCTCAGGATAATATCAACAAGTTCACGCTCGCTGCCGGCAAGGCAACCCTTTATTGCCGGATGAGGTTGCGCTCCAATGTGACCGGCGGCAGGTTGCCCCCCATCCGCCCCCAATATCTCCGGCAGGGCTCCCACATTGTAGCCTGCCACTGGTATGCCGGCTGCCATGGCAAAGGGAACAACCTGCCCGAAGCTTTCATTCCAGACAGGGGCTGCAAAAACCGTGAACTTCCTGTACCAACCGGGAAGCTCATCGTAGGGCACATATCCTGTAAAGAGGAACCTGCCTGCTACCTCCGCCTCCGCAACCTGCCTGCGGAAGAACGGCAGAAGAGATCCGCCTCCGACAATGATGGCCCTTGTACGGGGCCTTATTTTGACCGCCTTGATGAGCGGCTGGATAGAATCCTCCCGCAGTTTGTCTTTGTCAAGGCGATAGACCATGCCTATTGTATCTTCAGGCTGCATCCCAGGGCTCGAAAATCTCTTCCCGTCGCTTCCGGGGTATATGATGGAAGTATCATCAGGAACCGGCGCTGCCGAGTCCCTGGCATGGCGGCTTACGAAAACATAGTGCCTGACCGCCGGATGCCTGAGGATCCGGAAAGGGGTGTTGACGTTTTCTATGATTACCGCCCCGGTACCGGAGGCCGCCTCCATTACCTTTTCATACCAGGGATCCAGCCAGTAGTGAAAATGGATGATGTGAGGGGCCTTTTCCCGAAAAAATCCACTTAGTTCCTCAACCGTTACAGGTTCGGAAAAATCATGGAAGGGAAATCCGTCGTAGTGGAGGGGCTCCGGTATATCAAGGCTTATCACCTCCTGATCGTAGATATGGCCGAGACGCTCGAAGAGATCCACCACCAGTCTGGTTGAGCCGCCTGTGCGCAGATTTCCTATGACATGTACGATCCTTGGCTTTTCAGGGAAGGGATTGGCATGGCGCAGATCGTTTCCAGTGTCAATCACCTTTGCGTGGCAGGTTGCCGGGCCGCTCTTAAAATCTTTTTTACGCCTTTTCGGCTGAGAATAAGGTGCAAACTTTCCCGACGCCTCCCTGTATTCTTTCAGCCACTGCCAGCTCTCTGAGGCCAAAATTGAGGGAGACTGAACAGGAGCCGAAAAGAGCTGTCCTTCGCCGCGCGTTGTGCCTGCCTGCTCCGTCTTTACATATCCCTGCCTAATTTCCATGGGCTGGAATAGTCCTTGAGTGCGCTCAAACTCTTCCCTTATATCATCCATTGCCTTGATGGTCCTGCGATCCGTGCCGTCACCCCTGCACGCGGCCGTAAGAAGCCTGTTCCAATCTCCCAGAAGCCGCGGAAGGGCTACAACGGAGCGCACGGCCTTTTTGTGATCAAAGTGCTTGAGGGACGGATCCAGGAATCTGCCAACCTCATCCCTGACGTCATCATAGGCCTTGGGCAGTAACAGATCGAGAGCACGGCAGATCCTGGATACGATCTTTTCCGTATGCCTTAAAAGACCCTCAAAGGAGATCCACGACCTGGGGATACCCCGGGTCAATAGTTCGGCTGAGATCGTATGGATCATCCAGAGGAGAAGTCCTTTTTCAAGTGAAAAGCCGTGCCTGAGTCTAAGCGATTCAGCAACCTCTGCGGGGTGGCGCACGGGGATGACGGCCCTTATTTCAATCCCCATATCATCCAGGACCTCCCGCCAGATTTGAAAAAGGCGGCAAATGCGGGGGTCCTTGACGGCAAAAAGAGGGCTATTCGAAAACTCCTCTTTTATTATTGTTTTTATTTCCCCTGCAAATGGGCGGGCTGCATCTGTATTCCACCATTCGTTGCGGTGAGGAAATATATCGTCCCAGGAGGATTCAAGGGCAGCAAGAAGTCTTTGGTTGATCTCGTTTACACGCTGGTTCTCAAAGTAACCGCGGGGGTTTTCCTCCGTAGGCTTCATCATGGTTTTGCCCAGGTCCACGCCCATCATCCCGAGAACACCCGTAAGGGCCGAGGTCCCGCTTCGGTGCATGCCCATAACCATGAGGCATCGCCTCATAATGCCGCCCCCCTTATAAACGTCCGGGCAAATGATCCGTCAACAAATGTTTTCATGATTTATTCTGTCCAGCCACAACATATCTTCAATCTTCAATAAATATCTCTCCTGGGGTAAAAATCCAGATTCGGTTTAGTCAAAGGGGTTAAGCAGATTGATTCCTGTAATATCAAGAAAATCCCTGGTGTTCCGTGTAGCCAGTGTCAGACCGGCTGTCAAGGCAATTGCAGCAATCTGCGCGTCTTCAACACTTATAGGATGGCCGCGCCTGTTACGTTCTGAAACAATAAGCCCATACACGGATGATGCCTCACAATCAAACGGCAGGCAGCGATCCTGAAAATCCTCGTTGAACATCTTTGCAGACGATTCCAGCAGTAATTCTTTGGGGCTGCCGTCCGGCAACAAAGAAATGCCAAGTTGAATTTCAGCAACTGTGACGGCGCTTATCCAAATATCCCATTCCAGTTGCTCATCCAGCCACAAGATAACCCGCGAATTGGGAACCGGCCTCATCATTTCAGAGACGACATTGGTATCCAGGAGAATCATGCTTGTTAATTCCCGGGAAGTATTTCCGCAACGCGAGGAGTGGAACGGGGAACCTCGGGGAGTTCCACGCCTCCAATGGCGGCAAAACGCCTTGAAATACGAGAACCTATACCTCCCGAGCATTTTCTTGCCAGAAGGAATTGCCTCAGGATCTGGCGCGCTTCCTCTTCCATTGATCTGTCATTTTCAGCCGCGCGTATCCTGAGAGCTGCCTTCAAAGACTCATCTATATTCCTCAATGTCAGGCTTGCCATCTCCTTAACCCCTCCCTTAAAACAAGCAAGTTATCACTGTACTCATTGCAATCATTAAAATCAAGCCGCATAAGAGTGTTGAAATATTAAGGATTTGACTATGGTTTTATCGGGTAATCTGGAGGCATCTCTACGCAGCACTTACGGACATTTCTTGATATGGAATCTCTCAGCCCGGCAGCTTCTTTGGCGTATCGGCGTCAGATAAATGCTTTGCTTTCATAACTCAATCCTCTTTGTATGATCTTAGGAAGCAGTCTTCTCTGAAAGCCATTCGCCTATAAGTACCTCTGTGGGTTTATTCATTTTTTTAGCTCTGTCCTTGATGGCGGCATACAGTTCACTGTCTATACCGATGTATTTTTTTGCCCGAGGGGAAAAGGTAAAATCCTTCACCTCTTTGATACCATCAAATTCATCAAAATCATGATCATCCCAAAAATCGGAGGCTTCATATATTGACATATCATTATGTTGACGATTTTTTACCATAACGCCTCCTCTCCGTCTCTGTCATATCCCTAGCGGTCACTATAAGGGCTTTGTTCCGGAGCTTTCTAAAGGTTTTCGCCTTCAACCTTCCCTTTTTCTTTCAAAAATATCCTGCAGTTTCCATTTAATGTTTCTTCGACCTCACTAGGAAGAATATTATGCTTCCATGCAAGTTTATCAACTATTCTGTGAAGCCATAAGATATCCTCAATTTCCAAATCTCTTATCCTCTGATAGGGCGTCCAGAGCAAGCCGGTTTCGTTCTGCTCTAAAACCCGCAATCATGACTTACTATCGTTGCTTATTTGATTATCTAACTGCCATGATGTCAAGGTTAATATCCAATCTTGATTGGTTCAATGCTACTGTCTTGTTATCCATGCGATGGGGTCTTCGAAAAGATCCACTATGCCTATCGCGCGCGGGTTGAGGGAGTCTGAAGGCTGGACCCGGAACATGGCCGCATCTATGATCCTGTGAAGATATGTTTCCGAGCCGTCCACAGTGGCGAGCACCCCCGCATTAAGAAAATATACCGCGGGCATGAGGGCGCATTTGAAGGGGAAGGCGACGCTCACGCGCGAGCCTGCATCTATGACAGGATAGGCGTCCTGGGGCTGGAATGAGGCGGCGCCTGCAAGCTCAAAGCCTGTAACGGTCTTGATCAGCATGGCGAACCGCACGTTGAAGGCCGTCTCAAAAAACTCCACATCATAGGTGTAGACGTAATCGGAGCGGCTTACCAGGACATTAACGATCCTGCCTTCGGGTGTCGTGACCCTGGGATCTGAGATCCTTGCGCCGCGCACCTCGTATGAGATTGTGGTGGAAGGCAAAAAGGAAGGATCAAGAAATGCCTCCATGCATTGGGCGGAGGATGAGGAATCCCTTGAGGGACTTCCCTGACCGCCCTCGCAGGCGTTTGTTTGCGACGGATCCCCATGGCCGGTCTTGAGTCTTTCCCTTAGGGTCTGAACGCGATGGGCCGGCGCATAGATGAGCTTGTGGTATTCGCTTACTACGAGTTTGGGAGGGCCGTTGAGGAGAAGCTCCCCTTCATCCAGCAGCACGGCCCTGTTGCAAAGCTCCACAACCGTCGGGGCTGAATGTGAGACGAACAGTATGGTTGCGCCACTGCGTCTCATCTCGTGAATGCGGGAGTAGCACTTTCTCTGGAATACCTCGTCTCCCACGGCAAGGGCCTCGTCAACAACCAGGATCTCGGGGTCAACGTTCACTGCAACGGCAAAGGCTAGGCGCAGATACATGCCGCTTGAATATGTCCTGACCGGTTGGTCAATGAAAGCGCCTATGTCTGCAAAGGCCTCTATTTGAGGGAGTCTTTTTTCGATCTCCCCGCGCCCGATACCAAGGATTGCGGCGTTTAAAAAAACGTTCTGCCTCCCCGTAAAATCAGGATTAAATCCTGCCCCCAGCTCCAGAAGGGCCGAAACCCTTCCCCTCACCTCCAACTCCCCTGACGTGGGCTGGAGGACCCCGCAGATGATCTGAAGCAGGGTGGATTTTCCGCTCCCGTTTCTTCCTATGATCCCCAGGGTCTCGCCGCGCTTTACCTCAAGGGATACGCCTCTCAGTGCATGGAAAGGCCTGTGGTAGGCCTTGCGCCGGGGATGGAAGGTCTCCTTGACCCGGTCCCCTCGGGAAGCGTAAAGCCTGTAGGTCTTGGTGATATCCCTTACCCTTATGATTGTATCGTCACTCAACAGTGCAATCCCTAAAACAATGCCAAGTGCGGCAACAGTCTATCCCCTCAGCACCTTGAGAATATACTTCGCAAGACTATCCTGTATCTCTCTGTGCCTGGCTATAGGCTGAGCTGCTTTGGAGACCGGATTTTGGGACCAATTATGCCTTTTCCCATGGCGTATCAAAATGCATCCTATCTCTTCAATTTTTCGAATCAAGTCTATTCGTTTCATGCTACACGCAGTTCACCAATCTGGTAAACATAGGGGATGCTGCCGCTCCTCAGATCAGAATAGATATCCTTGAGATTATCCTTCAGCTCATCAATGGTTTCCCCCTGAGTCCTGTAGTCCGGATATTCCTTCAGCCAGCCTATCCACATATCGTCATCCTTGTAATAAACGAATCTCTTGGTTTCCATCAGAGTTACTTCCAGTTGCTTTGTTACTCCCAACAGCATAATAATCGCACAGAACGATGCGTTCACCGGGAAGCCCGCATCTTAGGCGATCCGGTGGAACGACTTGTCAAGCGTTTTGTTGATTGGGTGAGATCTAGCAGTGATCGCAATGCCTCATTAACGGAGGCTGAGTCTCGAAATGCTTTTGCGATCTCAGGATCGAGAACAATAACATTCGAGCCTTCTTCAAGAAGACGCCGACAGTATTTTCCTCTCACTGCCTTGGAATAGTCAAAATCATATTCGCGAAGCAGGTCATCGCCAGGTAGTTTATTTGCTTTGCCTTTCATGTTTATTCCTCTCATAGGTTGTCGCCGTTCTGGAGCTTATGATACAAATGCTTTTTCCTTCTCTCCGTATGGGAAACGACCAGAAGACGTGATTTAGAGGAGTATCCTATTGTAATAAAACGGGGTTCTCCAAGCGAATGCTCAGTGTCATCAAACGTCGCCGACAATGGGTCATAGAAAACGGTAACCGCCTCGTCAAAAGAAACGCCGTGTTTCCTGAGATTCGTCTTGGCCTTTTTTGGATTCCATTCAAATTGCAATTATCTATCCGATCCTAATCACGTTTTTAATTCTACGCATAACGTAGAGATTGTAGGGACATTATCATCTCCAGTATCTTTAACCCCGATTATTATAGCACATCGGCAAACTGTGGTTTTAGATTTTTGAAAATGAGGGCCCCGCAGATGAAGAATACTGCGGTTAAAGACCAGAACCAGAGCCCCTCCCAGGGACGGCTCCAGAAGGGTACAAATCCAATAAAGGAATCCCTGTATCCCTGGACCACATAATACATGGGATTGAGTTCAAAGACAGCCCTCAAACCCTCCGGCATTATTGAGATATCCCAGAATATCGGCGTCGCCCAGAAGCCCATTTGCAGCACAACCGTAACGATCTGGCCCACATCCCTTAAAAAAACGTTGAGGGCCGAAAATGCCCACCCGAGCCCGAGCGCGAGGATCACCAGACAGAACAGATAATAAAGGGACTGAAAAAAATAAAAGCTTAAGGGAAGGCCCTGAAAGACGATCAGGAAAAGGAGCACCAGGACAAAGACCCCGTGGGTTACAAGACACGCCGCCACCTTTACAACCGGCAGGATCTGGGCATGGAAAAGGGTCTTTTTGATCAGGTGGGGGTTCCCTACGATCACTCCTGCAGAGCCGCTCACCATGTCGGCAAAGGCAAACCAGGCCGCCATCCCCGCCGTAAGCCATACAATGAAAGGCACATTCCCCACCGGTGTTATCTTAAATCCCAGGCTGAAGACAACCCAGAAGACAGTGATCATTACAACGGGATTTACGAAGGTCCAGATAAACCCCAAAACCGAGCCCACATACTGCCTGGCAAGCTCCCTCGCAGCCATGGAGGCAATGAGTCCCCGCTGGAGATATATGAGCCTCAGAAAATAGAAAAAGCTCTTAAGCAATCCGGTTTTGGCCGCGTCCACTGCCACTTGTCATCCTATCCTTTTGTAAAGCTGGTATCCTCCGGGCAGCGTTTCCCCCGGAACCGGAGCAAAGGCGTCCATTATGTAACGCCGGACAAGGGGATGGGTGTTGCGGAACCTTAGATCCTCCCGTCCGTCAATGGTGCCGTTACCCAGGATAACCCATCGGACTCTTTTTTCATCCATTTCCCTCATAATAGCCTTCTGACCCTCCTCTGTCTCAGGAAAAAAGAAATAGGTCTGCCATACCGGGGATCTCCTGCCTAGAACAGCATAGGCTCCCGGCAGATGCGGGGCGGTCATGACCTCTCCGCCGCTGGAAAAGTAATTTCTCTCCATGGAAAAGAGCCTCTCAATGGTCTTCCCGGTGGTCTCCGGAACCATGAGGCGATCCCCCTGGACATGGACCTCCACATAGGGGCCCAATGTTCCGCTCCATTTTTCATAGGCCGGGGCCACAGTCGCCGCTGAGCCAAGGGAAAGCAATGAGACAGCCGCAACAAGAATCCACGCGGTGATTCTTGGCAAACTCCTTTGGGTCGCGGCAAACAGGCACAAGACCCCGATCAGAAATGGATGTATCGCCTGGGCCAGATGACTTAGATCCGCCCTGGCATAGGCGTGGTGCAGATAAGGGATTCCTATAAAGGCGCAGGATATTATCGGGGCCATCCTCTCCATATCCATGTTTTTTGAAAAGAATGCCTTTAAAAGAACGGCCCCATAGAAGACAGGAATCCCTGCAAATAGAAGCCCCTGGGAAAAAATCCTTATGCCGGCTTCCCGGTTAATATTTGCCAGGTCCGCGTTCCAGGGCCAGGGAACAGGAAGGGAGAGGTTTACATTGCCCGTGGAAATATGGAAAAAAAGGCTTTCTGCAAAGGCAGATCCAAACCCGGTGAAAACTATTGCCATGATGGCAATCGGGACAAAACCAAGGGCAATCCCGGATAAAAATGAAACGATACGGCCGGTCGAAAAACTGAGCCCGTTTCGAATCCCAAGGAAGATCACGATACCGCCTATTCCCGCAAGGCAGTAAAGTCCGTGGTTTCTTCCAAAGAAAAAAGCCGTCCCTATGAAACATCCTGCCAGAAAGTGCCTGAACCCCGAGGGCAGTCGCAGGAGAAAGGCGCCTGCAAAAACCGCGGCCATGACGATTGAAGGCTCAAACAGCTTGTGCCTGGGGTGCATCCACAGCAGGAAAAGAAGCGCCGATATCAGAAGAAGTGTAAAGGAATCCTTAAGCCTGGCCACGCACAGGAGTCCGAAGAAAAGCCCTATGGCCTGAAACACGGCAACGCCTGCCCTGAGGCCCAGGATACCCTCGCCGAATACAAGGCCGGTAAAGGCGCACCAGATATATCTCCCCGGTTCATAGGATTGAAAATCCCTGAGGGGGGCATCCCCCTCAATGAATCTCTGCACTCCGTACCAAAGAAACCCCTCATCATCCAGGCCAAGACCTATCCTGCCCTGCAGCGAAAGGGACAGGAGCACAAGGCTCAAGGAAAGTACGGCAGGGATTATGAGATCTCGAATCCTTATATGACCTCCCTGACATTCAAGGGTTTTTCTTGGGCGGCTGGTAAAGATGATACCATACCCCGTCAACACGTTTCCAGTAGTCAGGCACTACTCTGGTTATACCTCCCTTGGGAGTGTACATGCCGAACATGGCATAGGTCATTTCAACCTGGACCGTAGCTTTATCGCCATCTATGGAAATGGATTTAGGGGAGGCGGAGATCCAGATAATACCGCCGCTCAGCCCCATCACATAATTGGTAATGGTTATGCCTTCGCGCACCTCAGGGGTCTCCATGAGGTAGCACTCGGCAAATGCCTTTTTTACCCTGTGCTGCCAGTAGATGCCTGCCCTCCCGCGCAAGGCTGTTTCATCGTCCCTTACTAATGCGTTGCCTGTGCAGGCACTTAAAGCTGCAATGAAAATCAGAAAGCAGATCCTCACCACGATTACATGCGGGTTGAGGTATTTCATACAACCTCCATAAAAAAGGAGGCGGACGTTTCCGCCCGCCTCCTGACTGCGCCAGTCCTAAAATGGTCTGGTTCTTACGCTACCTCATTGAGCAGCAAGCCTGTAATGCCATGGAGCCATTGCAGATCTGTAGAGATCAATGCTGGTAACACCTTGATTGGCGTAGTTGACATCAAAGATCACCACACCAATAGAGGCCAGGAAGTAGCTCTGCTGATAGTCGGTTGTATCAAGTGCGCCGTAATGGCTCACCGGCTGATAAATCGGTGTGCCGCTTGCCCTCTGGCCGTTGGTCAGTGCAACTCCCTGAAGCGCGAAGTGACCGGCCTCATACTGATAGCCAGGGGGGTTGGTCAGGAAGCCATTGGCGTCCGTGATGTATCCTGTCGTGGTAGGAGTAGGAGCCATCACACGGATGATGTTGACTTCGTGATGGATATACCTGCCACTCGGAGGAGGAGCCGGATGCCACGGAGATCCCGGAGGCGGCTGGAAGTCAGGCGTAGTGGTGGGCTTGTTTTCTTCCATATCCCACACATATGCGTATGCCTGAACCTTGCCGTTGGCGTACTTATACTGGAACCATTCTGCGATGGTCATACTGCTGTTACATCCGCCACCAGCCTCAACGCTTCTGTAAGCGAATGCCCCGCCGATCTTGCTGGCGCCCCTGTTTCCGCGATAATCATACAGGGCTCTCCAGTATTGAGCCTGGGTGTTGATGGCATTCGGAGGTCCACCGGTGTAAGGAGCAGCAGCTACCGTCCAGTATGGCCAATCCGCGAAGAAATAATGATAATGTTTCGCAAAGAAGCCTATTACGACATCGGTTGTGTAAATGCTGTTAAACGCGTTGTTGAAATAATGATACCAGATCTCGTTATTGGCCAGAACTTCTTCCAGTTCATCCAGGCTCCACATGTTATTGAAAGGCTGAATCGTCCAGTTGCCGCAGCCGCCTGTCAACTGCAGCTCGCCGTTCCAGTCATCACCGTCCCTGAGGCCGGGGCCGACCGTGGTCGCCCAGTTCTCGTTTACGTAGTAAGGAATACGGCCGTTGTCAAGTGTTGCATCCCAGGACCAGAAAAGGGTCTCGATCGGGAATACAATGTATCCGCCGGCAACCATATCCCTGTGCCAGGGAGCTACGCCCTGTGCCGCTGGAAGGGGCAAATGCCCATTTGTGTAAAAGGTATTGGTAGTCCTGAAATTGGAGATTGCAACCATGTTGGACAGCGAAAAACGCCCTGTGGTGGTATCGCCCATGGAGAAGGCGCCTGCCAGCACGTTGCCGCAGTCAAGGCCAGCCCTTGGGGTATTGTCGTTGCCGTCTTCAACTTGGTTGATGACGACAACCCTTGGGTTAAGCTGGAGCCCGTCGCCCCTGGCGATGGGGGAAAGACTCGTGTACTCATAGTATAGTGCGTTCATCACGTCAAAGACGTTGATGGCTGGATTGCCGGCCGTGTTGGTCTCAGGATAAACATTGGCGACCACATTGTGCAGGTTGCTTGTGTCAGCACCTGCCATCGGATTTGTAAGGGACCACAGACCTATCCCCTCAAATTCTCCCGCCTGGAGCTCACCCTGCTCATACTCGGTCAGGTTGTTAAGATCGGCGATGAAACCGCAGTCGTCCAGCAGATCGGGCTGGAACCTTGTCATCCAGTACCACCCTGCAGGGGGATCAATGACCGTTGCGAGGGTATTGGCATCCTCATAGGTAAGGCCTGACCAGTAGCATGTTTCATAGTCCATGCTCCAAAACAGAACATCCCCGGCCTTATAGGCATGATTGGAGCCGGCGGGGTAAATACCCTGGTTGTTGCCTTCCCTGGTCTGACCATCAGCGGTAGCAAGCTGAATTACGCCCCAGAAAACGTCAAAGGGCGAAAGCAGTATCACGTGGTCATAGACCTCTATTGACTTTTTCCAGGAACGGAAACGCAGATGAAAAGCAGTCCACTTGTCGCTGGTGTTCTCGATCACCAGGAAGTTCTGCCAGGCTGCGGTCCTTCCGTCAACCGGCCTCACATCGTATGGGGCAAAAAGAAGCAGGTCGCCGATTGTGCCCGGATCAATCTCCATCTGATTGACCGGCTGAGCCAGCGTCTGCCCGTAGCCGAGCCCTATGCAAAGGCTCAGGGCTACAAGTATAATAGCCAATTTTTTCATTTCTTTCCTCCTTAAAAAATTGCGTTTAGCTAACCAACTTCAAAATTCAACCGCAAAAGCCTTACCAGTTCCTATTCCCTCGCATCCCCCCTTTCTCATCTTTATAAGTTCCCGCCAGAACAACATAACCTCTAAACACTGCCATTACTGCCAATAAAGACTTCCCTTATGCTACATAAGCGATCCTGCCTTCAAAGTCAAGCCAATTTTCTGGCGGCAGGCTAAAGCCGGATCAATAGGACACCCCGAATAACGAGCCCTCCACCCCTTCGTAGGAGGTTGCAAAATCAACGGCAATAACATATACGTCACTCGCTTTGCCTTCTATCGAGACCGTGCCTGATCTCAGCCCTATTCCGATTTCCTGGAACGACGGGTTGAGAATAAGTCTTTCGCCGGTCCATTCGGGATTGATTTCTAGCAAAAATTGTTCCATGAACAGGGCTATAACAGCAGCGTCCGGAAACGGCTCTTCAATGAGATCAATCGCTCCCAGGAACTCCCCGCATACCATGGGTATGTAACCCTGCTCCAGTATCCTGTCTCTAAATCCCTTGCCGGACGGGCCCGGTCGAAATGGTCCGCCCGGAGGGCCAATGACATCGCTCCCTGTGCTTATGGACCCCAGAGGGAGTGTCAGGTGGGAGTAGTACCCTCTTTCTATCATATCGTCCGTATGGAGCCTTGCGGCAGACCAGAGCTTTTCATTTAAATAAACCGGATCTAGGCCGAACAGAGCCTTATCACCCCAACCACGCACTACGGCAAGGATGGAATCAGGGTCCATTCCAATAGCAGCAGCCATAGCAAGCGGATCAGCCCTGGCTTCGTTAACCAGCTCAAGAAATAACATCTCGGCTGCCTCTCTGGGCGATTCCCCTGACATGCGGGCCGCACCATCCACTGTTACAACGGCAAAGGGCCCGGAAATGCTGTCAAGGTAAAAAATAGCCCCTCCTACCCCGATGCCGGTCTCTGTAAAATCCGGACCGAATATAACACGAGGGCCGTCTCCGGCCGGATCAAGCTCATTGTTCAACATTCCTCTGAAAAGTTGCCAGGCCAGTTCGTCAGGCCCCTGTGCCCCATAAGAAACAGTGCTCAAAACCTCTCCGGCAGAAGAAGCCTCATAACCCGCCGACAAGATCCGCTGATTGTGGTCACCGCCCTCCGGAGACACTCCCGAAAAATAGTTCCGTCCAGCCATATCGATTGTGTGGCTCCTGGCCGCCGAACGAAGCCGCTCGTTATGCCACAAATCGGGAAGCCCTTCTGCAAGAACATCTTCCAGCCAGGGCAAATCTCTCCTTGCTTGGTCCAGATCAAATCCTGCTTCTTCTATCATTTCGCCTGGATTTGCCCTTGCTTTATTAATCAGCAGAAGCAGCTTGCCTTCCACCTGCGGGCCGGCATCCGATCCGGCAATGATAACAACCGTGTAAGAGAGGGAGGTTGCTTCACCTTCTCTGAAAGCTACATCCCCAACCCCGAGCCTGACGGAAGCTTCCTTCAGACCGGCCTCAAGTATGAGGCGACCGTCCGTTCTGGCAGGATCGAGCTCGGCTTTAAAAAAATCTTCGAAAAGACTTCTTATTGCCTCAGCCGAAGACACAGAACCGGCAAGAGGCCTTATCCCTATCGAGCCCGCAGCGGCAAGGGGAAGGTAGCCATGGGACATCACGCGATCTTCAGTGGAGGGGTCATTACCCGCATCAGGGAAGACGAATCCCTTTTCCATGACGTCTGCCAGCCATCCCTCAGACGCAACCCCCAAAAGCCTGTTGTACTGGAGGAGAGGAAGCCCGGCCTTGAGGACTTCCGCCATTTCAGGAAAGTCAGCAACGACGGCATCAGGATCCAAACCCATGGACTGCGCCATTGCCAGAGGATCTCTCCTTGCCTCGTTGACGAGAGCCATGAACTGCTCCTCAAGCAAAGCAACTGCACTTTTCCCGAAGTTACAGGTAACCAGATAGGCGTTTAGGCGCGATCCTCCAAGGATAACGACTCCGGAACCCATACCTATGCCTGCATCCTCAAAGTCGTGGGAGAGAATGTTTCTCTTTTCCTTTCTGTCGGGCCTCAACTCATCCTTGAAGATGTTTTTGAAAAGAGCTTCAACGGCAGCAGCCGGCTGCAGATAATTGCTGAATCCCAGCATTCCCAGAGATTCGCCGCTAACAGAGGCTAAATAGCCGGCATCCAGGATTCTTTGCTCCCATGTCCTTCCATCCCTGGATACATGGGAGTAGTATCCGTTGGCCGCCATATCCCCGGTATGGGAAGATGCGGCCGACTTGAGTCTTTCGCTATAGACAAGAGGGGGGAGGCCGTTTAAAAGAATATCTTTGAGATCAGGCAGTTCGCTCAGAATCTTATCGGTATCCAGCCCCATGGATTTTGCTGTTTCAAGAGGCTGTTGTCTGGCCTGATTGATAAGAGTAAAAAGGGTCTGCTCATGGACGGACCAGTCTGTCTGGGCATTACATTGATATGGGTCCGCCCAACCCAGAAGGAAAATAAAGACCAACGGCAAAATATGACAAATACGTCGCATGGATTCACGTTGTTTGCAAATTTCGGACCTTTTATCAGCCCACAATGTGCTTTAAAAAAGGCAGCCGGTAATCCATTAAAGGGCTCTTACGGGCAGACCCTGTTTCATTTTGACCACAGTTGGCTAAATCTAGCCACTCTCCCATTTATTTACCCTTGCCGGTGCCGGTGGAAGGAGTAGCTGGGGCTTCACCCTGTCCGAAAATCTTTACTCCCAACTTTTCCCTGAGGTTCTTCCTTGCCTCCTCCACAACCCCTTTCTGTCTTTCCCTGGCAAGCAAAGGAAGAATCTGATCTTTCGCCTTTTCAAAGGTCAGGAGTGTCTCAGGTCTGTATCCTTCAACCTTTATTATGTGGAAAAGTCCGCTTGCTTCAATAACCTTGCTCAGTGTATTGGGCCTATCTTTCATACTTAAAGCCACAGCCTCAATTTCAGGAAGCAGCATTCCCTTCCCGACCCATCCCAGGTCTCCGTCTTTATTAGGCGTCTGATGAACCGAAACCGCCTTGGCCAGCTCTCCGAAATCATCACCTTTTTTAAGCTTGGCAAGGGTCTCCTTTGCCTCCTTTTCAGTTTTCAGGGCAATATGTCTTACCTTTACAGTCTCAGGTATTTTGAACTTATCCTTGTTGTCTTCATAATATTTTTTTACCTCCGCCTCTGTTGGGAGTGCCTTTTCCAGGATGTATGCCTGATATTCAGTAGCCAGTATCCCCTCTATTGCATCTTTGATCTTGAATTGAACAAGAGGGTTCTCGTCCAGCTTGGCTTCCCTTGCCGCATGGGCAAAGACTTTTGCATCCACTATGTCTTCCAGCACCTTCGGTCCCAGAGCAGTCCTGTCGTATCGGCTCTGGACAATTCTAGGAAGTGTTTGAATCTTCTGCTCAAGATATTTCTCATCTATCTTTTCTCCGCCCACCACCGCCAATAAGCGGGCTGTTTCCCCTGCGCCCCATGCAAGGGTAACGCCCGCAAAGATAAGGGCAGCAGCAGTTGCGTAACGCTTAATTTTTACATATTTTTTTCCCATTTTTTTCCTCCATTGGTTCAGATTTATTGGTCTTATGAACTTCAAAATACAACTTGAGTCTATCCGGTCAGACTTGCTTTGGCAAGTTTCTTGCCAAAGGAAAAAAAGACCCCGGCGAAAATGGCTTGCCCTGCCATAGAGCCCGGCATATAATCAAACGATTTAAAACTTCAAGGAGGTGTGTAGAGTGAGTAAAAAAGCTCCATTGAAAAATTACCTGGCATGTACGATAATTTCCGTTATTGTTTTGCTGTGGGCCTGTCCTTCCTTTGCTGTTGACTGGAAGGCACTTTCCACAAACCTGATCGAGCATTTCAAGCCCAAGATCTTATCCATTGAAAAGCTGGATCAGAAATCCTGCTGGGCAGTGGTGTTGCCTGAGACAAGCGTGGATGATGCTCTCAAGCTGGCAAAGGAAGTAGGTGAATACATCAAGGCCAACATCCCGCCCGAAACAAACCCGAAGCCTATGGTGAGAATATTCGTGGCAGGAAAACAGGTGGCGGTGGCTGTACTGGATGGAGAGTCCTACAGGGCAGTACAGAAATCGGAAAAGATGGATCCGGCCATGTTTAAAGGCCAGTACAGGCCTCAATAGGCTGTTGCAAGCTCAAGCCCCGATATCAGGGCGTCGCAAACCTGGTTTATCTCCCCTTCGGATATTCCCGCCCAGAGGGGAAGTCTCAAAATCCTTTCAGACACAGCCGTGGTGACCTTCAGGTCGCCACAGGCCCTTCCGTACCTTACTCCTGCCGGTGAGCTGTGGAGAGGAACATAGTGAAAAACGGCATGTATGCCTTGAGTTGAAAGGTGTTTGATTACCTGATGCCTTATTGCAGGTTCCGGGAGGATCACATAGTACATGTGGGCGTTGTGGGTACAATCGGTCGGTATAACCGGCCTCTTGAGCAAACCCTGCTTTTCCGGCTCGGCAAGCAGCATGTGGTAGAGCTCCCATGAAGCCCTCCTGGTGGAAACAAGATTTTCTGCATGCTCAAGCTGGGCAAGGAGAAAAGCGGCTGTAATTTCATTGGGAAGAAATGATGAGCCAAGCCCTTGCCAGGTGTATTTATCCACCTCTCCTCTGTAAAATCTGTTTCTGTCGGTTCCCTTCTGCCAAATTATTTCTGATCGGTCAATCAGCTCATCTCGATTGATCAAAAGAGCGCCTCCCTCGCCGCAGATGACGTTTTTGGTCTCATGAAAACTAAGTGCGCCCATGTGTCCTATTGATCCCAGGGGTCTGCCCCTGTAAGAGGACATAAGTGCCTGGGCGGCGTCCTCTATAACCATAAGCCCGAGGCGGCCGGCCAAAGCCATTATAACATCCATTTCGCATCCGACTCCGGCATAGTGTACCGGCACTATGGCCTTTGTCCTTGCGGTTACAGCCTCCTCCACCAGGTTCTCATCCATGTTGAGGGTGTCGGGTCTGATATCAATAAAGACAGGCACTCCTCCTCTAAGGGCAAAGGCGTTTGCCGTGGATACAAAGGTATAGGAAGGCATGATAATTTCGTCTCCATGCCTTATGTCCGCGGCCAGCGCAGTCATTTCAAGGGCGCCCGTGCAGGAATGGGTAAGAAGGGCCTTCCTTGCTCCGGTTGTCTTCTCGAGCCAGAGGTGGCACATACCGGTAAAGGCTCCGTTTCCTGAAAGTTGGCCCATGGCGTTTGCCCGGCTTATGTATTCAAGCTCCCTTCCGGTCATCCAGGGCTTGTTAAACGGAATCCTGATCTCTGTCATATCAATTATTCCTGAAATGCTCCTTTCTACCCTCTATCCCCATCTTTGACGGACCCGTAAAAAGTCGAGAAAGCCCCAGATTCGTCATTCCGGTGAAGCCTGTCCCGGACCCCGATCCGGGAACCGGAATCCAGTTATTTCAAGATGTTCTGGACCCCGGCTTTAGCCGGGGTGACGGCAGCAGGACTTTTTCCGAGAGCATCATCTTTGACGGCGGCAAAAATCAAAGACCCGCCTGCCGGAAAGCTGATCCCTCTTTCTATCAATAACAGCTCCATAAACATGATTCGGGCAAAAACCCTGTTGAGAATGCTCGGGATCTTAAGCTCCGCCATGGGGTCGCATTTTTTTTTCTTTTTAAGGCCGTTAAAAAGACGATTTAACGCCATGGCAGGAAGCAGAAGAGACACGAATGATGTTTCAAAGATGATCCTGAAGCCTGTTTTTTTTAGTTTGGATCTGATTTCGTGAGCCCGGTATCTCCTTAAATGGCATCCATATTCATCCTGGCAACTCCAGAGGGCCGGATGCTGGGGAACAGTTACAAGAATCCCCCCTCCAGGGGCCAGAGCCTTGTTTGCCTCCCGCAGAACCGCCTCATCCTCGTCTATGTGTTCAAGTACATCAAAAAGTCCTATGAGATCGAATTCATTCCTGAAGGGAATGGTTCTTATGTCGGCCTGAAAGAGTTCAGAACGCTTGAGCTTTCTTGAAGCAACAATTAAGGCCTCCACATAAAAATCCGCCCCGTAGGGAATAATCCGGGGGCGGTACATTTCAATCTCTGCAAGCAGGTCCCCCGTGCCGCAGCCCAGATCCAAAAAACTGCGGGCAAGCGGGAAATACCGGGAAACGGCCCACCGTATCAAACGGTTTCGCGCAGTGAACCAGAAATGGCCGGATTCGAGGATCTCCAGTTCCCGAAAATATTCCGGCATGAATCCTTCCTGATCGGGCCTGTCAGCATGGTTCACTCCCAGCAGCGCGAATCCTCCGGCATATTCAGGCTCCCACAGGCAATTAGGACAGCGCCAGATCCTGTTTTCAAATAAAGATCCGCATGAAAGGCACATCTTCATTGAAATACTCTGTAGATCTGTACCTCTTTGTTTTCAAAGACCTTTTCAAGGGAAAAACCCCGGCATCTTAAGGCATCACCCCAGCCGCCACCGGATGACTCCTTTCTGATCCAGACAAAATCCACTCTGTGGGCATCCGGCAAACCGCGATTCCGGCAAGGGTCCATTAAAAATTCACTGATGCTCTTTACCCGTATCTGTATTTCCCTGGCAGGCGCCTGATATATGGACAGATAGCTCCCGGAAAGAAGCAGCCTCCTTCCGGCAAGACCTGTTATAATGGAAGAGTCTTCCTCACCCTTTTCTCCCGAGGGATCCAGTAGAATAATGCTTTCAGGAGGGGTCCGTGCCTTAATATATTCTATGGCCTGCATCACGTATGGTGTTATATGGGTTATTTTCCTGTTCTCCGAAGACCAGAAAAGATACTGCACTATGCTTAAAACCCCTGCCGCCATAGCCGACGCAAGCATCAAGATCCTCAGCCACCTTGTTCCCCTGGACAAAAATGACGGGATTGTCTGAGATACGGATATGGTTGCTATGTGCAGGCTGAAGGCATAAAACCAGACGGAGTTGTTGTATGCGCCAGGGTAATCTCTGGGCGTAACGGACACAAGATATGTCAAAAGGAGTCCGGCCAGGAATGAGCAGCCCAAAAAAACCTTCATTGGATCAATTGCCCTGAAGGAAAAAACCGGTCGCATCAGGGATGGAAGCCCGAAAATTCTTATACCCATGCTTCCCGCGATATGGGAAGGCATGAGTATTAAGACCCACAAAACCCCTTCAAAGCCTGGTCGAAAATCAACAAGGATATCCCGCATCTGAGCTGCCAAGGTCTTAAGCCCCAGGTATTCAAGGCTCAAGATTAAAAAGGAAGCGGGTGCGAGGCGGGTGGACACCTGGGTGGCATCAGACTGCGTGACAGTGTGATAGAATATAAGCGGTAGAGATATCCCGATGATTGTAAGAATCGGAAAAAGGTGCGGAAGCCTTTTGTGTTTGAGAAGCAAAAGAAAGGCCGTTCCCGCCAGGCCTGAAATGATTATCGCAGTGCCGAAGATCTTGTACTGGGATAGGGCGGCGGTGAGTATCCCTGCCATTATCGCCCAGCCCGGGGCAGAAGTCTTGAACGATCTCTCAATGCAAAGAAGAGCGCCATAGAATACGGCAAGCCCGGGAAGCATTGGATTTATGAAGAAAAGCGGCACAGTTGTGGATGCATGAAAGGCGAGCTCCCATCTGCCCCCATCCCATCCCAGAAAAACAAGTCCCGGAATGAAATTGAACATCCCGCCCCCAAGAATGACCAGGAACGTGCATAAAAGGGCGCTCAAGGAAGACCCGCTTAAAGCAGAAACCGTCACATATATGGAAAGGATCAAAAGACCGAAAAAAAACAGAGGCAAAAGAACATATAAAAGCGACATTATCTCAAGCCCCAGAAGGCTGTGAAATAATGCCGCGAAAAGGTCCATGAAATAGGAATAATTTAGCCCGTATCCTGAGACAAGGATTGAGCCGGGAGGGATGTTTCTTAAAAGCTCATGTACGATGCCGGCATGAAAAAGTCCGTCATCAGGAAAATTTGCTATCGAAGCGCTTCCGTCGTGTCCGATCCCAATGGCATTGAAGTAACCTGAAAGATGAAGAACCAGGATTACTGCGAGGTAAACTACAAAAAATCCGGGCCAATACCAGGAACTGAAAGAGAAGATGGAAATGTCTTCCCAGGTATGATCCCTGCTCATCAGGGATTTTATTGTTACTGCCAGTCCCGCTGCCGCCCCAAGGGCGACAACGATCAAAAACCATTGCCTTTGCCCTATAGCTGAAAAAATCCAATACATTGAAGTTATTGAAACCATGCCTGCAAGTAAAGACAAAAGCAGGCTTTCCCCTTTTTTGCCGTCGAGGGAAGAGACTGCAACGATAAAACGCCCGGGCAGATAAACGATGAGCAGCAAACCGCCGAAAAAGATGGCAGCCTCCGTGGGCGAAGAGACCGCCGCAGCCCAGATGACCCCTGTTGCCGCCATAAACAAAGAAAAGACAGGGGCCATTAATCGGTCGGATCGCCGGAGTATGACAAAGGGTTTAGAGCTTCAGCAAGCACGGTCAAGAGGGAAAAATCGGTTGATTCAGAAACGATTTTTTTTAAACACAAATGTATGCGCCACTATAAGAGGCCACAGAGGGCCTGAAATAAGCTGACCCACATTATTTATCCTCTCAAGTATCCATTGCATCATCCCCACGGCACCATCCGATCTACCCTGTGGGGCAGGGCGCACTTCAATGAGTTTGAATCCGCTGAGATCAGCTATGCTTTTCATCCCTTCAATTGAAAAAAAAGCGGTGTGCCAGGGCGGGCAGAAGACCTGGTGTATGCGGGGGAGCGGGGAAACTTTCCTTCCCAGCCTGGCAATCCGACCCATTGTGACTGCAAACCGGGCAGTGGGTTGAAGGCTCACGAGGACTCCGCCCGGAGAAAGAAGACTTCGCGCTCTTTTAAGCCAATCATAATGGTTCGTAAGATGTTCAAAAACAGTGCAAAGCACAATTGCAGAAAAACGATCCTCATTAAAAACATCAATCCCGCCATGCAACACCGGAAGCCCGCGGCTGAAGCAGTAGTCTGCCATCCTGGCCGAGGGTTCCACCCCTCTGCATTCAAATCCGCTTCCCGTTAGAAGGCTGCATAGTCCTCCCCATCCTGAGCCGCAGTCAAGGACAGGCCCGGAAATATTGTATTTTATCAAGACATCTCTGATTGCTTCATAATAAGGCCTTGCAGAATGGATGCACGTCACCGGGTCCTGGTCATAGTGTGAGACATCAGAATAGCTGCTTTTGTATAGTGCTGACAGTTCCGACTCATCCGGCATCGGAAAAAGCTGAAGAGTTCCGCATCCGGGGCACAGGTGATAGTCATATCCTTCCCTGTTGCCAAAAAATTTCAGCCTCCCCCGGCAGGCGATGCATGTTGCACCGGCAAATGTCATTAGGTCTTCTTTCGAGGGCTTAGGGCCTGCACAGGGCATTCAGTCGAACCACTTGTGAAAGGTGTAAAGGGCCTTCAGGGGCTCAAAGCCTTCCCTTACCCAAACCTTTTGAACGGCAAAGTTAGTAATCTGCGTTGAAACAATCATTTTCGTCGCGCCCTTAGTCCGGCACCAGTTAATACCGGATGATATCAGACGGCGATAAACCCCGGTCTTCTGTGCCCTCGGGGATACCGCAAAGAGCACTCCCTCACCTTCTGAAGGGTTGTTGAGCCTCATTGTGGCAAACCCCACCAGATCGCCGTCTCTTTCAGCAACAAGTACCTCGTCGGCCACCTCCTTTGAAAGACAGGAACGCACCGCCCACGACACGTAGGCCTCATCGCATTTGTATTTATCCAGCCTCGGGTCGGCGTGATAGTGGCCGTAGTAGCCTCGAAACGCATCAGAGGCTATTTCCCGGATCTTCTCAATCTCCCCGGATACAACGGGCCTGATGTTGACAGGGTGTGAATCCATTGTGGGAATTCCTACCTTGAGATCTTTTAAATAATAGATCTGCGTATCCATGATCAGAAAACCCTGTGCCTCCATTGCCTGGGCAACATCAAGGTCCTGGGCGCTGCAGCGCCCTATCAGAAAAGAAACCTTCCCGTTCAGACAGAATTCAAGTACCCGGGAAAGGTTCCCCTTGGTCACTTTTTCAGCCCTTGCGGTTTTTATTCCAAAGCGTTCGCCGTCAATGGCCGAAACATACACAACGTTTTCCATTTCTCTCACCTTCCCTGTTCCCAACCTCCTGACTGAGCCCCCACAATTCTCCTGATGGAGACATACGGTCTTCCCATGCTCCTGAAGTGAAGTCGGGCCAGATACTCTCCGATTATCCCGAGGGCAAAGAGCTGGGCACCTGAAAAGATGGCTATGATGGAGGCAAGAAAGGGAAATCCCGGGACACTTCCTCCCGATGCAATGTATCTTATGAGGACATACCCCAGCACACCCAGCCCAAAGATGGTGAAGGCAAAACCCACAAGACTTGCGAACCGCAGAGGCCAGATGCTGAATCCCGTCATCATGTTAATTGCATGGGATACGAGCTTTCTGAGGGTATAGCTCGATTTTCCTTCCTTTCTGGGATCATGGCGAACTGAAACAGCCCCAAAACGGGCGGTCCCCCAGCTTAAAAGGACATCTATTGACACAAAAGGGCTTCCGTAGTCTGCAAATGCCTTCCGAATGCAGGTCCTGAATGCCCTGTAAGCGCTGGCCTTTCTTGCGGTCTCAGCTCCCATGGCCTTCTGGAGCACATAACGTGTAAGACGTGACGCCAGGGCACGCCACAGTCCGCTTCCCCCCTTGAGGGGATCTCCATAAACAACGTCAAAACCCTCTTCAAGCATGGAAATGAGCCTGGGAATCTCCTCAGGCGGGTGCTGAAGATCATCGTCCATGGTTACCACCACATCATATGCCGCCGCCCTTATTCCGACCAGAAGGCTGTTGTGCTGGCCATAGTTGCGCATGAGATCTATCCCTTTCACCCAGGTCCATTTATCGGCCAGCTCTTTTATTGTATCCCAGCTTTCGTCCGTGCTCCCGTCATTTACAAGAATGATTTCAAACCTTGATGCAAGGGAGGCCAGGACGGGATTCAATCTGCCAACAAGTTCAGTCAGGGAACGAGCTCCATTGTAAACCGGAATTACGACGGAGATGCCCTGCTCCATTGATTCGTTTATCTCTTTCGGTTCCAGCATAACAGCGCTACCATCTCTTTGCCACCGTAAGCTCCATGCTGAAAGGAGCTCCCTCTATGGAGTCATATATCCCCGGTGTCTCATATCTTCTGTCGGCCAGGTTCTTAATTGAAAGGGACAGATCCAGTCCCTGTATAAATACATCGGCCAGGGTAGCGCTCATATCCAGTATCCAAACGCCTTCACTGGACGGATAGGCTGTCAGGTTTTCTCCTCTGGGATAGATAAGAAGCCTTGAGGAGACATATCCAAGCCTCAGGGAAGCGGTTAAACGATCAATCGGCTTCCAGGTGCCCATGAGGTTGAACATCCTTTTTGGGCCGACATCATAAGGGTACCTCAGATCAACATAATGTCTTTCAATGGTTCCGTCCGGCCTTATAAAGGTAAAATCATTATATCTATATGTCTCATCAGGCCCTGAATTATCAAGAAGCGTAAGATTTGCAGACAGTTCGAGCCCCTTAAATGGTGTTACGCGTCCTTCCAGCTCGATTCCGTTTATGCGCTGCGTGTTTGCCTCGGAGAGGCCGGCATAGGGGTCCTCCATGATGTGGTTTTTCAGTTTTTCTGTAAAACCGACAATGCCCAACTCCATGTTCCTGGACGGTTTGAATGAGATCTGTGCGCAGAGGGTTTCCATTTTCTCCAGATCAGGATCTGCTTCATTAATAAGCTGGCGTGAAAAAGGGGTTCTGTAGGATGATCCGTAAAGCACCTTGGCGACCCACCTTGAGGACGGAGACCACACCACGCCGAGGCTGTAGCTCAGATGATCCCTGTAATCGCGGTGTTCATCTCCTCTGAGTCCAAACAGGAAATCAAAGTCCCCCACCTTGTGGGTGTATTGGCCGAAGACAGACCAGAGTCTTGTGCTGTAATCGGTCTGGATGACCTGGGGAAGAAAGAAGGTGTTGTCGGATCCCAGGAATTCGGGCAAATAGGAATCCCATACCGGAGCTCCCCTGATGCGCTTCTCACGGTAGGAAACCCCGCTTGTAAAGAGGCCCCGCCCTGCGAAAAGCGATCTGTCGTATATGAGCTCCCCGAAGGTTGTGTTCTCCCTTTGTTCTAATGTGCGGTCAATGATCTCAAACTGGGGCTTCAAGGATGTATAGCTTCCCGTAAAACGGATCGCAGAACGATGATCCAGATCCTTTTTCGCCTCCAGCTTCAAAAGCCCTATGGGTGCACTCCGGCTCTCCTGCCAGATCTCTGATGAATCATATGCCGAAATACTATAGGGCTTTCTATAGTCCGAAATCCTGCCGGAAACAGTTATCCAGTCCCTGAGGGAAAATCTAGCCGATGCCTCGGCGTAACGCGCCTCGTCAGGTTCAGAGATGCCCAGGCGGTCTTTTGGCGCCACAGGCGTAAGACCATCGCCCCAGAATCGGACAAGGTTAAGATCTCTCCTGTCCTCTTCTCCCTTTCTTCCACTTACGGACAGAAATCCGTCCCAATACCCTCCATCATGGCCCAGATTGGCGAAAAGTCCCCTTTGATCTCCGGGCGCCCCGTAGAGCACGCCGGTTTCAATCCCCTGCAAATCTTTTCCGGACATGGGCACAACATTAACGATACCTGCAAATGCATCAGGTCCCCAGAGTACCGACCCCGGTCCTCTCACAATCTCAACTCTTTTAACCGGCGCGAGGGAAAGCTCATGGTCTATGTAATGCAGGGACTTGGTGGTATCGGATCCCATTGGGACAGTGTCGTAGAGAAAAAGGGTGGAGTTGGGAACCCCTCTCAGGTAAGGGAGACTTCCCCACTCTTTCTGGGCCATGTGGAATCCTGGAGTAGTAGCAAGCGCCTGGCTCAATGTAAAAAGCCCCTGCTCCTTAAGTTCGCGTCTTGTGATAACTTTGGCTACAGCCGGAGCCTGCCATGCGCTTTCTTCTCTCCTTGAGGCGATTGAAAGTATGGATAAATCCTCCCCCACAAACATCAGCATTGTATCATCCTGGGGGGATTGAGTTTCTCCTTCTGCGAGTGTGTATCCGGGCAGGCAATAAGAAACCAGCATAATCACACACAGCAGGAAGTAGAATTTGAAATATCGGTTCATCATAGCCGGTTGCCGAACCTCATCTCATTACCTGCTTCATAAGAACCCTGAATTTGGCCCTGGTAAGGCCCAGGAGCCTTGCAGCAGCCGTCTGATTATATCCTGCTGCGGCAAGCGCCTGCTTTACAAGGTCCTTTTCCACATCTTCCAGAGAAACCCCTTCAGGCGGCATCTTGTATGTAACGGATTCCGAGGTTCCCCTGATGGTTGTCCTTAGAAAGGAAAGGTCCTGGGCGGTAATGGTCCCCTTGCCGGTGGCAAGAATGGCCGCCCTTTCCATTGCATTGGCAAGTTCCCTTACATTACCCGGCCAGTTGTACTCCATAAGGACCCGGCATGCGCCATCGGTAAGCTCCATTCCCATAGCTCCGGAGACACGCCTCAAAAAAAATCTGGCAAGGGGCAGGACATCCTCCATGCGCTCCCGCAAGGCAGGAGACCGCACTGGAAACACGTTTATTCTAAAAAAAAGATCCCTGCGGAAACGCCCGTTTTCCACCATGGCGGCAAGGTCCTGATTGGTTGCGCATATCGCTCTCACGTCAACAGGGATCTCCTGGTTGCCTCCCACCCTCTGGATCTTTTTTTCCTGAAGGGCTCTCAGGAGCTTGGCCTGGGCCTCCAGTGGAAGATCTCCAATCTCATCCAGGAAAAGTGTGCCGCCCGAGGCGTACTCGAACTTTCCAATAGTCCTCTTGTCGGCTCCTGTAAAGGCACCTTTCTCATAGCCGAAAAGTTCCGATTCCACAAGATTCGGAGATATGGCAGCGCAATTGACAGGAACGAATCGCTCAGCCCTCCTGGGGCTTGTTCGATGTATGTATCGGGCGAGCAGTTCCTTGCCTGTTCCTGACTCGCCGCTGATCAAGACAACAGAGTCTCTTTCCGCAACCTTTGCAGCCAGATCCATCACAGAGGCCATTTCCTTTGATAGAAAAATTATTTCATCGCCCCCTGCAACGTGCTGGAGCTCCTTCTTCAGTTCCCTGTTTTCATACATGATCCTGGAGAACCTTAGAGTACGCTCCACGGTTAGAATTATTCTGTCCTCCTCAAACGGCTTGCTTATATAATCGGAAGCTCCCTGTCTCATTACCTCCACCGCTGAGTCCACCGTGGCAAAGGCTGTGATAAAGACAACCGGACATGGCATCTGAAGCTCCATGATGCGCTTAAGCAGTTGAACGCCGTCCATCCGAGGCATGCGAATGTCTGTGATAACCACGTCGTAGGGAGCTGATTGAAGCATTTCAAGGGCTTGAAGCCCATCGCCGGCCTGATCAACCTTATAGCCCCTTCTGGAGAGAATAATGGAAAGAAGGTGCCTCATCCTCTCTTCATCATCTACTATAAGAATAGTTGCCACGACTTTTCCCCCGAATAAATCTTCATATCCCTGTGGCGGGCGTGCCTGCTGAAAGGCGATCATTCCCAAGAGGAACCTCAACCCTGAAGACCGCGCCTCCTGACGGTCTGTTAAGGGCATTGATAGTGCCCCCATGGGATTTTAGCACCTGTAGCGAGTACGCCAGACCGAGACCTGTTCCCTTGGAACGTGTTGTGAAGAAGGGCTCGAATATCCTTACGATATTCTCCTCTCTTATTCCTTCCCCTTTGTCTTCAACAGAAGCAATCCATAACCCTTCCTTAAATGACGCTGATATGCATACCTCGCCCCCATAGGCGCTTGCCTCGATTGCATTTTTCAATATGTTGTCTATGGCCCTTGTCAGAAGATCAGGGTCCGCATTTGCAATGCATGGTTCGGACGGAATCTCGCTTATTAGCCGGATACGGTTTTCCACGTTATTAATTTCAAACCTTTCAATCAGAGCCCTCAGCATCCCATTCAGATCCACCTCTCTGTAACAGGGATTGCTTGGTCTTGCAAAAACAAGGAAGTCTTCTATCAATTTATTGAGCCTTCTTATCTCATCCTCAATATAGAAAACCATGGTATCATCAGCAGAGAGGCCCGACGACTTTTTGAGCATATCAAAAGAGGTCTTTATAATACTCAATGGGTTCTTTACCTCATGGGCCACCATCATTGAGAATTTACCTATTTCAGCCAGGGTGCTTTTGCGGATTATCTCCCTGTTGGCCTCCTCAAGGGCGATCCTGTTCTGTCTGAGAGCATCCAGCATTGCATTGAATGCATTAGCCAGCTCACTGGTTTCAGGAAGGCTTCCAATGCTTGCCCTCACAGCTTCATCTCCTTGAGCTACCCGCCTTGCAACCATGGCAAGCTCACTGACAGGAGCCACGAGCGATCGCGACAGAAAATAAAACACCAGCCCGGCGAGCAAAGCAAGTCCTGCTGATAACAGCACAAATCTCAGTTTCATAACGCTTAGAAGTTCATCAATCCCCGTGGTATCATAGGTCACTTTGACCCTGCCCAGGCTCTGATCTTTTTTATCGGCGCCCGCATCCTGACTGAAGGCCTGACTCTCATCCTGGGCCTCCTTGAGCATGACCGGCGCCTCCACCGAAGGATAGCCTCCTCTTACCTCCCTGAAGGCCCTGGCCAGTTCCCTGCCGTTACTGTCAAAAACAGTAGCGCCTACGACATCCTTCTCGGAAAGCAGATTTTTTACAAGTCGGCCAAGCATGGATCTGTCGTCAAGGAGTATGCCCAATTCTGCATTCAGGGCAAGGTGGCGTGCAAGAAAAAGGATGCGGTTTTCAAAACGACTCTGGACAAATTCACGTACTATCTGAATTCCCATATAGCCTATGGAAAAGGTCGTTGCGCTTATAAGAAGGAAGACCGACGCAATAAGCCTTGATCTGATTCCGGGATTTTTCATGGCCCCCATTCCACCGGCGGCTGAATCAACTTTGGAGGATCGATCCCCAATACCTTCAGTGTGCGCGGATTAAGCCAAAGCCTGAACCTTGGAACCTGGGTTACGCAGTCAACGCCTTTCAGTGCATCCAGAACAATGCCTGCAGTCTGTCTTCCTATTTCATTATAGTCGAATACAAAGGCGGCGGCAGCCCCGTTTTCATAAAAAAATTTGTTATAACCGACAGTCGGTATCTTCTTCAACATGGCTTCCTTTATCACGTATTCCACTATGCTTTCAGCTATTACTGTACGGTCAGGTATCATCCATATCGCATCAATCTTATCAATATTTGCATCAATCGCCGAAGGGATATCTTTTCTCGCTGTTACAGCCACAGGGTGTATGGTCAGTCCGAGGGATGCAGCCTTTTTGAGACCTTCTTCAAAAAAACGACTGTTATACGCGGGATCATAAAGAAGACCCAGCCGCCTTAATCCCGGCATGGCCCTGGAAATACCCTCCATTTGAACATCAACAGGGATGTCGAGGGGAACCCCGCAACCGGGAACCGCATCACTCAATACTCCCGCAGGATTGAGGACCATAGTATAGAGTATTGGAGGATCGTCCTTTTTACTGTCTTCCTCCAGAAAAAGAGCGGCATTGGGGCCGACCGCCACCCGCAGATCCCACCTGTCGTCCCTGAGAAGCCCTGCCAGATCCATCCTTCCTTTTCCCTGAAACCTTTCAAGGTAAAAGACCTCCGACCTGACATTTTTCTCTAACAAAGCCTTGCTCAAACCATCAACCGCCTCGATATAAGGACGCACAGAAGTGGAAACCAAAATAGCAACATTGGATGCGTATGAAATTAAAGGCATAAAAACAAAAAGGGCAGCAAGGTAAAAAAATGCCGCGGCTTTTATGGGACGCCTAACGCACGAACATTTTTTATTCATGAAAAAAGCAAATAATGATAACATGCGCCCTATTGCATAACTTTAGTTCTATTAACCTAAATTCTAATTAAAACTGATTGCTATCATTAGAAGTTTTATGAAAATTCTTTTGAAGAAAAAATGGAATTTTAAGATAGATTTTATAGTGTTGCTTATATTTTTATATATTTTTCATCCATACAGGACTTGTCCAAGCCATTTCTTCATCACTTTGTTTAATTCTAGAATAATATATATTATTTATTCCGGTGTTGGATGTATCGATAAAATTAACAACAAAATTAAGGCTCATGGGCGAATAAAAAGCAATAGTTTTTATTTCACCATCTTTTATTTTTATTATTTCTAAAGAATTTATAGTATTTGTACCAAATGCTTCTATATAAATATCAGGAGGAGATCCATTAAAATTACACTCTGATCCCATAAAAAACCCCATGACTTTCATGCAGATAATCATGCCGTGTTTAGTAGCAGCGAAAGTGCGCCTAGCCCTTAATCCTTCCCATATACTATCCCTGCTTTTTTTTCTTGTAAGCACGCCAGCTACACCACCATCGCCTGGTCTCCCTGAATGCTGATCAGAACCTCCTATGAATCCCAAAATCTGCCCCTGCTTTAGAGCTTCCTGAATGCCATTGGCTCTTTTTTCTATATTGGAACAAAACTCTTTTATTTTCGGATGATCAGAGAGTGTCTTTCCACGGTATTCACCCCATTTTGATGTTATTTCTACCAACCTTTGAAGTTCTGTGTGTTTACAGCTCCAGTCAGCCTGATGATGATCACTTTTTAGGTTTATAGAATCATAAATTGGAAGTAGCAACGGGTATAGGTTTTCTATTTGATTATAGGCAGGCATGGGAAAGTGGGGAATAGTTAGTGCTTCAGTATTATCAAGTAATTTCCAAAGCTGCGCTGGGTTATCAGCCCATGTAATATCTGGCTTCCTTACAGAGGATACGGGAAGTGGTAATGGTTTATCCTTAAATACAACGTTTTTATGACCATAACTGAAATTTTTTGTCCATTCAAATCCCGGAAAAGTTACAAATTCACCTTCTTTGTTATATTTCTCAGTCTTATCGATATATTGTTTATAAAGATCGGGCGTAAAGCTTTCAGCATGATCCGTAATAGCCATAAAGTCCAACCCAGCTACATCCCTGCCGTACTGAAAAACCTCATCAATACTTCCTAAAGCATCAGAAGAAATATCGCTGCAATGAACGTGGAGATCCCCGTAATAAACATTATAATATTGAAAGGACTTCCCAAGTATTGGCAATGGATTAGAATTAATTTGCTTAGATAACTTATTTTCAATAATATTAAATCTTGGTTGCTCGATGAGCAGATCTTTTTTTTGAGCTTCAATTTGAAATCCATCATGTTCAATAGGCTCATTTCTTTGTAAAGATTCATTAAATCTATCAAAAGGCAAAAGAATTTTAGAGCTAGTTAAAATATTTTTATAACAATCCAAACGATTTATAAAAAGTTTAATGGTTTTATGATTATCAATTTGGTCAATTCTTTGATGACATTCGATATTATCAACGCTGTCAGTAATTACTTCAAAATAATATTTACCAATTCTATCGGGGCAACCTGGCCTGGAATGCACAATTTTTATTGGTTTATATCCACCTGTTTGTGGATTGACAGGAAGGCGTTGACACCTTGCACCAAAACTTCCCTTGCCTTTGTCTCCATAAACAAAAGCAAGTAAGGAAGGACCAGCTGTATTATTTTTGAAATGAAATTCCATGCTTGGCTGCATAGAATATTTGCTTGCTGGAACAAAAGAAACAAGACTATTTAATGTTATTTCCTCCCCATTTAAAAAAATGGAGGTGTAGCCTTCTGATGTTGGACTGCAGATTTGAGGTTGTGTCCAACATTCATATTGAAGCAGCATTGGTAAAATAATTGAGATTGTGTCATCCTTTAAAAAACCATCTTCAACACATATTATAAATACTAATGTATAATAAGATCGGACGACAAACTTTTCATCTTCTGCTAGAATAAATATACCATCTCCAATTTTTTTAGACACAGGAAAAATTTTTTTGATCCCAGCTGCTGCAAGATGGGCTCTTAGCTGATCTGAAGACAAAACAGAAGAAATTGGTGGCAAATCCATTAGTGAAGCCTTTTGTGGTAAAATTGCAGCTGTTCCTATAAGGTATCCCAGAGACTTTATAAATTTTCTTCTATTCATGTCTTATCGTATTATGTGTTTTCGCTTTTAAATGATAAAAAATTACTTCCAGTAAGTCTCCACAACTGTCTTTACCTTGTTCTTGAATTCATCCGTCACCGAATCCACATCCTCAAGGCTTGTGATCACATGAGGGGTTATGAGGATGATGAGTTCGGTCTTGGATATGGAGTCTTTGTCTGTTCCGAAGAGATACCTGATGATGGGAATCCTTACAAGCCAGGGCAGACCCGAGCTTCCCTTGGAGGCGGTCTCCTTTATGAGACCTCCTATCACTATGGTCTGGCCGTGCTGGACCGTGAGGCTTGTCTCAACGGCTCTTTTAAAAAATGACGGATAATCTTTTCCGCCGACCTGGACATTGTCGGCCTTTTCGCTCACCTCCTGGGCGATCTCCATGGTGACGAGCCCTCTCTCGTTTATATGCGGGGTCACAGTGAGGATTACACCCGTATCCCTGTACTGGATGCTGGTCTGGGACACGGGTTCCGTTGTCTGGCTGTAGAGGTACTCGGAGCTTGCAACCGGTATCTCGGTTGTGATGTCTATCCTGGCCTCCTTGTTGTCGGACGCCAGAACGCTGGGCGAGGAAAGGATATTGACCTTGTTCTTGGAAGCAAGGGCGTTCAGGGCCGTATACCACTTGTCGGTTACGCCCAGGGCATACTTGAGCCCGGCGCTGCCTATGGAGGCTGCAAAAGTGGTCCCCATCTTCCCGGTCCCCTTTCCGAACTCCCACTCCACGCCCAGTTGAGTTGAATCATCCAGGGTGATTTCAGCTATCGTCACCTCTATGAGAACCTGCCTTGGAAGGACATCCAGGCGTTTCAAAACCTTCTCGACTATCTGGTAATCCCTGGGACTTGCCTTGATGATAAGAGCGTTTCTCACCTCATCCGCCGTTATCTTTACATCCCCCTTGAGCCAGCCTGAAGGCCCTCCTGGCTCGGACTGCGTGGCGGAGGTTTTATCGGGAGCCTTCTCCGCAGGCTTGGGCTCCTCCTTTACCTTGTCCTTGTAGCCCAGAAGAAGCGGGTTTGCCGGTCTTCCCGTCTCCTTTCTGTCGCTCTTGCTCTTGGAGGCATCGTCCTTGAATACGGAATCAAGAAGCTCAGACAACTGTTTGGCCTCACCGTTTTTCACGAAATATACATAAATCTGGGGCTCCACCTGCTCGCTCGGCACGTCCACCAGCCGGATCGCCTCTTCCACCCTGTCAAAAACCCGGGGATTACTGCTCACGGCCAGGACCAGGTTAAGGCGCTTGATGGCAATGAATTTGAGGTCTGACTTTCCTGCCCCGGCAGGAGGGGGAAAGATCTCCGTCAAGACCTTTGCCAGTTCCTCTGCCTCCAGGTTGCTTACCTGGTAGAACCGGTACTTGAGCCTCTCAAAGACATCAATGTCAAATGCCTCGATAAGTCTGATGGTTTTAAGTATATTTGATCCCTTATCCACCAGCACCAAGGTATTTGAATCAGCGTGAGTAACCACTGTGCCGTCAGCGGACACAAATGGGGTTATTATCTTTGCCATCTCCGTCGCGGAAATAAATGTGAGGGGGATGATCTGGATTATGACCCTCTCCTCGGGAGGAACCTGGAGACCCTGCTTTCCTATGCGGGATATAAGAGGAAGCCTCGGGGCGTCTTTCATCTTCATTATCCTGTACAGGCTTCCTTCTTTTACGGCGGTAAGTCCGTTCACCTCAAGGATCTGAAAAAATATGGGGAAAAGATCCTTTTCCTTCAACCTTCCTGCCGTATGAATGGTTACGCTCCCCTTTATTCCGGGCTCAGCAATATAGTTGATCTTGAGGATCTCCGCCATGGTCCGGATGACCTCGTAGAGATCCGCCTCATCAAAGTTAAAATCCACCCTGCCGCCTTCATCTTCCTTTACTCCGGACTTTTTCCCGGCCTTATTCTGCCCTTCCCCGGGCTGTTGAGACGCCCCGGCCGGACCCAAAGGCACACCTGAGACAAAACCGGCTGCCGGCGTTGAAGGAACAGGCGGAGCAGGGGGTGCCGCCGTTTCGGATCCAGTCTCCTTTGCGGGTTCATCGGCTTTCTGCTTCACATAGCCGAGGGGTGTCTTTTCTATGGCTACCCCTTCCTCACGATCCACGATTACCTTTTTTTCCGGTTTTTCGATGGACTTTATCCGGGACTGCTCCGCCTTCTTGTCGGATGAAACCCCTGATCGAGTGCCGTCCCCGGAAGTCGTCGCGCATCCGCTAAAAATAAAAAGCATAGCCGCACAAAAAAAGAACGCCGGAAAAAATCTTACTTTGTTGCCTGTCATAGGGTCATCTCTTCCTCATAAATTGAGGCAGCCTGGAAGGGGGATATGTGCTGGTGCTTTCCCCCAGGCCGCTCCCTTCCCTGGCCGTCCTTGTGGACAGACTCGTGCCTATTCTGCTGGTTGAAGTGCCTTCCTGCTTTTTTGTCTCCACGATACGCCTTTCCTCGGCACGTACCTGCTCTGTAGTCCCCGACTCCGGCTCCTTGGCCGAGCCCTTTTCCCCGACAACCGTCGGCTGGGAAGCCGCCGCAGCCTGTGTCGCAATTGTCACCACGGTCGGACCCTGGGTCTTGCCTGCCAGGACAGCCCTCTGCTTGGGTTTTTCCTTGTCATAGAGTCGCACATCCTTTGCCGCGCCTCCCACTGAAACAACCACCTTATCCTTTTCTA